>DAIQOO010000302.1:0-1076 GCA_036787845.1 Acidimicrobiales bacterium | reverse complement strand
CTGGCAATGATCTCTCGCGTCATGCCCTCGCTGACGCTTCGGATCGTCGACGCCCGAATTCGCGTACTTACCCAGAGCCTCATAGTGGACGCCGACGTTAAAACATTGCAACACCAGATCGACGATCACCGACGCGAAGGACTGCTGGTCAACGTCAACGTCCTCGGTGAAGCGGTCCTCGGCGAAGATGAAGCGAACGCCCGCCTCGAGCGCGTTATCAAGATGGTGCGCCGACCGGACGTGAACTACGTCTCGGTGAAGCTCTCTTCGATCGTGAGCCAACTCATCACCATTGACCACGAGGGCTCACTGGCGCGAGTAGCGACGAAACTGCGCGTTCTCTATCGCGAAGCGCACGCCACGGGCACCTTCATCAATCTGGACATGGAAGAGTACCGGGACTTACGTCTCACGCTCGACGCCTTCACCCTGGTCCTTGGCGAAGCCGACTTCATGAACGTCGGCGCGGGCATCGTGCTCCAGAGTTACTTACCCGACGCCCACGACGCACTCAAAGAACTCATCACGTGGGCGAAGGAGCGCCGCCGCAACGGCGGCGGCACCGTCAAGGTTCGCCTCGTCAAAGGCGCGAACCTCGCAATGGAACACGTCGAGGCTGAACTTCACGGCTGGAGCGCAGCGCCCTACGACACCAAGGCCGACGTCGACGCCAGTTACTGTCGGCTCCTCGACGTGGCCCTTCGCAAAGAGAACGCAGCGTCGTTACGTGTGGGCGTCGCGAGCCACAACCTCTTTCACGTTGCGTGGGCGCTCGAACTCGCCAAGTCCCGTGGGGTCGAAGCGCAACTTGACGTCGAGATGCTCGAGGGAATGGCCAACGCGGAAGCACTCGCTCTAGGAAAGAGCGGACAGTCGGTGTTGCTGTACACACCGGTGACTCGCCGAGACGACTTCGCCTCAGCGGTGGCGTACCTCGTTCGACGACTCGACGAAAACACCGCGCCGGAAAACTATCTGCGCGCGGCACTCTTCATCGCGAACGACGTCGCAGTCTTCGATGAGCAACGACAACGTTTTCTCTCGTCGGTCAATGCTCGACATTCAATTGACACCGC
>DAIQOO010000040.1:7147-14358 GCA_036787845.1 Acidimicrobiales bacterium | reverse complement strand
ACGTAGTTACGTACAAATTCCTCTGCGTTCTCTTCGAGAACTTCGTCGATCTCATCGAGCAGGTCGTCCAGGTCGGCCTTTAACTGGTCGCCCTTGGTCGCGTCAACGGCGACCTCGCTAGAGGCCTCGGTCGTGCGCTCCGTGCGCTGCTTTTGGATTCGCTCTTGTTCACTCATACTTCAGTTCTACCTGTCTAGTGCGTCAAGAAGTTCAATTGCCGTCGCACTCGTTTCTAGCAACTCCGAGGTCAGTGCATGCGTACCCCTAAGAGGATCCAGCATTGGCACGCGTTGCAAGGGACCCTCGCCGAGATCAAACACCACCGAATCCCAGTTAGCGGCGACAATCTGCTCGGGATATCGGGCCACGCATTGACCGCGAAAATAGGCCCTCGTGCTGAGCGGCGGGTTGTGAACGGCTTCACGAACGTCGTCGTCGGCAAAAAGCATTCGCAGTCCCACGCGCTGAGCGAGTGAGTGCGAGGGCCGCAAATCGTGGTACTGCAGATCGATGGCCCGCAATTTGGCGTCGTGGGGGTCGAGTTGATAACGAGCTTGGTAACCGTTGACGACACGCCATTTCGCCACCCAATCGACCCTGTCGGCCACCGCGTCGCGGTCGTCGCGCACGCCGTCGAGCATCTCTCGCCACTGGCGCATCACGAGCTCAACCTCATCGCTGCCGGCAACGGATTCGCCGCCAGTGCGATCGACGTAAATGCGCGCGAGCAGCCACAGCTCGTCTTGGTAGTCCCACGCGCTCCTCGACCTCTCATCGTCACAACTCACCGCTTCGCGCAACGTGAGATCAAGTGAGTACGCGCGCACCGCGTGTACCGGAGATTTTGGCATGGGAGGAAACTGTTCGGGTCCGAACTCTTCGAGAGTGGCGAGCAGGAGTGCCGTCGATCCGAGCTTGACGAACGTCGCGCTCTGGCTCATGTTGGCGTCACCAATGATGACGTGGAGCCGGCGAAAGCGTTCGGCGTCGCTGTGGGGTTCGTCCCGCGTATTGATAATGGGACGCTTCAACGTCGTTTCGAGCCCGACAATCTCTTCGAAGAACTCAGCGCGCTGGGAGAGCTGAAACGCGGGACTTTGGTCTAATCCCGCCTCGGTCTCAGCTCCGACCTTGCCCGCGCCAACGACAATCTGGCGCGACACGAAGTGCGGCACCATTGCTCGAACTAAATGGGCGAACTCAACGTCACGGCGAACGAGGAAGTTTTCGTGCGTCCCGTACGAGTTACCCTTCCCGTCCGAGTTGTTCTTGTAGAGCGTGATGGCCTGGTGCACTTCGAGCGAGTCGTTCGCGATACCGAGGGCACGTCGCATGATCTCTTCGCCCGCAACGTCAAAGAGCGTTACCTCTAAGGGAGTGCGACACTCGGGCGACGAGTACTCAGGGTGCGCGTGATCGACGTAGAGTCGTGCGCCATTGGTAAGTACCGTGTTTGCCAAATGCGTCTCGACGATCGGGGCGAACGACGTGAGGTCGATTCTCCCTCTGGCGTCCATCTCTGGCGTTTCGCCGTCGAAGTCCCAGTTGATTCGAGTTCGTCCCTGTTGGGCGTACGCGTTGACGATGATGCTCGATGAGGTGATGGGGTCGAAGTCCGGCCCGCCGGCGATGCCGTACTCCGTCTCGATGCCGAGGACCTTCGCAATCGCTTTGGCGTTAGAGATACTGTCCCGTGCCTACGTGCTGAATGGAGCGGCCACCCTTCTCATCGTCTTGTTCACGATTGATCAAGGTGCGGATGAAGATGATGCGCTCTCCCTTCTTGCCGGAGATGCGAGCCCAGTCATCAGGGTTCGTCGTATTCGGCAGGTCCTCGTTCTCGCGGAACTCTTGACGAATGGACTCGAAGAGATCCTCCTTGCGAAGCCCCCTACTCTGGTTCGCGATCTCTCGCTTCACCGCGATTTTCTTCGCGCGACGCACGATGTTTTCGATCATGGCGCCCGAAGCGAAGTCCTTGAAGTAGAGGATCTCCTTATCGCCGCCCTGGTACGTGACTTCTAAGAAGCGATTTTCATCGTCGATACGGTACATATGCGACACCGTCTCCTCGATGACTGCTTGAATCGCCTTGGCTCGATCGCCACCACCGATCTCGCGCACCATCGATTCATCCAGGGGTAGTTCAGTATGGAGGTAGCGCTGGAAGATCTGGGTCGCCGCGTCCGCGTCGGGCCGTTCAATCTTGATCTTGACGTCAAGTCGTCCCGGTCGCAGAATGGCCGGATCGATCAGGTCTTCGCGGTTCGTGGCGCCGATGACAATGACGTCACGCAGCGACTCCACGCCGTCGATCTCAGCGAGGAGCTGGGGCACGATGGTGGATTCCATGTCCGAGCTAATGCCGGTACCACGAGTACGAAAGAGCGAGTCCATCTCGTCAAAAAACACGATGACGGGCACTCCCTCTTCGGCCTTTTCTCTGGCGCGCTGGAAGACGACGCGAATCTGGCGCTCCGTCTCGCCGACGTACTTGTTCAACAACTCGGGACCCTTGATATTCAAGAAGTACGAGCGTACGTTGCGATTGCCGGTCAATTCAGCGACTTTTTGTGAGAGCGAGTTCGCGACGGCTTTGGCGATCATCGTTTTACCGCACCCCGGAGGTCCGTAGAGCAAGATGCCCTTGGGAGCTGGAAGGTCGTAGTCGTGAAAGAGCGCTCGGTGAAGGTAAGGCAACTCGACCGCGTCGGTGATCGCCTCGATCTGCGCGTCAAGCCCTCCGACGTCGGCGTAACTGATGTCGGGAACCTCTTCGAGAATTAACTCTTCGGCCTCTTGACGAATCAACTTCTCCGTCAACAAGTTCGAACGAAGATCCAAGAGCAGTGCGTCGCCACTACGCAACTTCACTGAACGCAGCGCTTCGGCGAGTTCGACAACGCGCTCTTCGTCGGCTCGTCCGTATACCAAGACGCGACGCTCGTCAAGAACTTCCTTGACCGTCACGACCTCGCCTTGTCCGTCCGAGTCTCGTACGCCAATGACCGTGAATGATTCGTTCAGGACGACCTCATCGCCACGAGCAATCTGTCCGGGATCGAGACCGGGATGCAGAGCGACGCGCATCTTTCGCCCCGATGCAAAAATGTCCACCGAGCCGTCTTCGTTGAAACCGGTAAAGGTGCCATACACCGCAGGAGGCTGCGTGAGTTTTTCCACTTCGTCGCGCAGCGCCGCGATCTGGTCACGAGTCTGTTGAATTGTGATCGTTAATTTCTCGTTGTTTGAGCGACTCTGGGCCAGTTGGCCCTTCGCCTCGAGGAGTTTCTCTTCTAACAGCTCGATGCGTCGATGGGCTTGATCGACATCATTGAGCGCCTGGTCGCGCGACGACGCGACGCGCCCGGCCTCGTCGTGCTCACCACCCGAAGAATCGCCAAATCCCCTGGAACGCTCCATATCGCCACCCTAGGTGAGCAAGACGCCACCTAAGAGGTCACGATTCTCATGACTCTGCTACTAGAGTGGCTAGACGTAATTGGCCACGGAGGACAGTGAATGAAGGTTTGGATTGACCAAGACCTCTGCACGGGAGACGGGCTCTGCGAAGAGATTTGTCCCTCGGTCTTTACGCTGCTCGACGACGGATTGGCATACGTAAAACAGGGCACCGACGTGAAGAGCAGTCCAGGCGGCGTCGAGGGCGTTGCCGTCGTTCCGCCTGAGTTTGAAGACGCGGTCATCGAGGCCTCCGAAGAGTGCCCCGGCGAGTGCATTTTTATCGAGCGCAACTAGTCGCTGTCGACCCGGTTGACGAGACGTCGAGCCGAAGTAAGAAATCCGGTATGCGCGACCATCCGATGATCGGGCCGAACCGAACGCCCGTCGATGTGCCAAGTTCGCCGCAAAATCTCCACGGTCTCCTCTAAACCAAATGAGTGTTGGTGCAGCGCCTCACGAACCAGTTGCGTTTGATTGATCGTGGGCAAATAGCTGAGAAAAATACCCCCGGGTCGAAGAGCACCTTCAGCGTGCTTCACCACGTCCCAGGGCTCTGGCATATCCAAAATGATGCGGTCAAGACCCACCTCTTCAATTCCTTCGGTGACGTCGCGAATCTTCACGTCGTACTCGACGTCGGGGCCCAACATGTCGTGAACATTTTTTATTGCTTGTTGCGCAAAGTCCTCACGAATCTCGTAGGCGGTAATCTTTGCCCCGGCACGAAGCAACGTCATCGACAAGGCACCTGAGCCCACGCCCGCTTCGAGCACGCGCATCCCCGGTCCAATATCAGCTTGGATCAGAATTGCTCCCAAGTCCTTTGGGTAGATGACCTGGGCACCTCTGGGCATCTTGAGCACGACGTCAGAGAGCGTGGGACGCAAGACGAGAAACGTCCTCTCGGTGCTGGAGCGTATTGAAGAGCCTTCCAAGGATCCAATCACGTCGTCGTGTTGGACGATGCCCGCGTGCGTGTGAAAGGCCGATCCCTCTTTCAGGGTGATTAGGTAATGGCGATCCTTGGCGTCGATGAGCATGACGCGCTCGCCCACGACGAGTTGACCGCTACTCACGTGCTCTCTCGCTTCGCACGCTGACCCGCCTTCGAGGCGCGCCGGTCGACGAAGCGGAATAGAAGAATGGCCAGGGTAACGGACAGCCACTTACCCGACTTCTGGGCCCAGGCTCGACCCAGCGAGGCCGCCATCGCGATGCGAAAGAGCCGTCGCAACATCTAGCGCTTCTTGCGGGACCGACGTCCGCGCAGCCTTCCCCAGATGTAACCCGTGGCGACACCGCCAAAGCCCACAGCCGCGACCACGGGCTTGGACGACGTCAGTGAGTTTCCAATCTGGGTGCGCTCGGGAAGAAATGATCGAAGCGACGTCTCGAGCTCTTTGCGAGTTGAAGAGCGTTCGGTCATTTAGTGACCTTGAGACGTCGTTTCGCGGTGCCACTCACGACGCGCCATACGGTCAAGGCGATGATGATGAGAGACAAGACTGCCACGATCAGATACGGGAGCCAGGACAACGATCCATCGAGAACGCGAAATTGCCACTGGAGGTAGCGAAGGGTGCCAAGCAGCATCAACACCGAACCAAAGCCCACGAAGATACTCCCGAGTGTTCCGAAGGCCATGAAGCGCCCGAGATCCTTGATGGGTTTGATGGTCTCTTCTTTGACGTAACGAATCGCGATCTCGCGAAGTTCATCAAAGTCTCGTTGCAGTGACGCTCCCCTAAGGAACTTGCGCCACGGAGCTTTCTTCACGAACCAAGCCTACTCAGTGCGTTCTTTCACCAGGTACGAAGAGCTCGCGGTAGCGACCAAACGATCCTGTGCGTCGACGATCTTGGCTTCAAGAAAGGAGATGATCTTGCCGGGCTTTAACACCGTCGCCGTGCACGTGAGCACTTCTCCCGACTTCACCGGGCGCAAGAACGACACCTTCATCTCGGTGTTGGCGACGATGACTTTCCGCTCGCCCACCACCGTTACCGCCGAAGCGCCCATGGCCGAATCGAGCATCGCGGCCAAAAAGCCACCTTGGACAATGCCCGCGGGATTCAAGAACCGATCGTCGGTTTTCACTCGCCACACTGTTCGTCCCGGTGTCGACTTATCGACGCAGGTCATGCCGAGTGTCAAGTCACAGTTCGGAGGAATTTGTAACGCCACGAGGCGAGGTTACTCGTGCTTTCGCGCTCGATACCACGGACTAATTCGGTACTCTTCTAGTCATGGCTGACAATCTCTATCCGGGCGCAAGCCCACTCGAAGGTCGCACCATTCGCCAAATCGTCGCTCTCGCTATGGACGCACCGGCAAAAGCGAAGTCAGGCCACAGTGGTACTGCTATGGCCTTGGCGCCACTTGGCGTGATGCTCTGGGCGCGCGTCATGCGACACGACCCCACCGACCCGTCGTGGAGCGACCGTGACCGCTTCATTCTTAGTTGTGGCCACGCGTCAATCCTCCAGTACACGCTCGCCAACGCCTTTGGCTACGACTTAAGTGTTGAGGATCTCAAGGAGTTTCGCCAATTACATTCACGAACTCCGGGCCACCCCGAGCGCGGCGTGTCGCCAACGGTCGAAGTCACAACCGGTCCCCTCGGCCAAGGCATTGCCAACGGTGTCGGCATGTCTATCGCGGAGCGGCTATTGCGCAACGACTACGGAAAAGATCTCGTCGATCACCGCACGTGGGTCATCGCCGGTGACGGCTGCCTCGAAGAGGGCGTGAGTCACGAAGCAGCGTCACTCGCCGGTTCACTCGGACTCGATCGTTTGACAGTGTTCTACGACGACAATCACATCACCATCGACGGTCCTACGGAGCTCGCGTTGCACGACGACCCCGCGGAACGATTCGCGGCGTACGGTTGGCACGTCGTGAACGTTGGAGAAAAGTCGAACGATCTCGACGTTCTCGAAGAGGCGACTCGTTCAGCCATCGCCGAGACCACACGGCCCACCATCATCATCATTAGATCGCACATTGGCTTTCCTTCGCCCGAGATGATGGACCGAAAGGAAGCACACGGTTCGCCCTTCAGTGCCGACGCCATAACTACAGCGAAGAAGATTCTCGGCGTTCCCGACGAAGCATTCGTCGTTGATCCCACTCTCACGAAAGAGTTACTCGAGGTCGTGAGCCCCATGCGCGACGAGCGCGTCGATTGGGAGCGACGTCTTCGTGAAGCCGGCGCGACGGGCGTGCAACTCTTAGAACAGCTCGACACCAACGGCGTTGCGCAAATTGACACGACAGCCGATGCGTTCGAGCCCGGATCGAAGATGGCGACGCGAAGAGCTCTGCAGCGAGCTATGGACGTCTACGGTCCTCAGACGCCGGGCCTCACCGCCGGTTCAGCGGATCTCACGGACAACACGGGCGTGGAACTGAAATACTCCGTTGCCAACAGCATCGCCGCTCCTGGCGGTCGCCAGTTTCACTACGGCATTCGAGAGTTCGCCATGAGCGCGATCCTGGTGGGTCAAGCGCACCACGGGGGAATCCGCCCCGCCGGTTCGACGTTCTTCGTCTTTAGTGATTACGCGCGCCCAGCAGTTCGCCTCGCGTCACTGAGCCACGCCGGTGTGCTATTCGTCTACACCCACGATTCGGTTGGCGTTGGCGAGGACGGACCTACGCACGAGCCAGTCGAGCATTTGATGTCGCTTCGCGCAATGCCGAACTTGCACGTGGTGCGCCCGAGCGACGCCAACGAGACACTG
>DAIQOO010000040.1:4316-7047 GCA_036787845.1 Acidimicrobiales bacterium | reverse complement strand
GTGGCGATGCCGTGTTGGCGCTGTTTTGACGCACAGTCAGCGGACTACAAGTCTGAAGTGCTGCGACGTTCGATTCCTTCAGTGGCGATGGAAGCGGGCGCCACACTCGGGTGGGCCAACTACGTTGACGACGCCATTGGTATTGATTCATTTGGCCTTTCGGCGCCGGGCGCGGCGATCTTTGAATTTTTCAATATTGTCCCCGCCACCGTGGTTGCGCACGTCGAAAAAGTATTGAGGGAGAGAGCATGAACAATCTAAATGTGTTGTACCAGAACTATGGACAAAGCCCGTGGATTGACAACATTAGACGAGACTGGCTCAACGACGGAACGTTGGCGAAATTTGTCGCAGACGGGGTTCGCGGGGTTACCTCGAATCCTTCAATCTTCGCCAAAGCGCTCGCGACGTCCTCGGCGTACGACGACTTCGTTGCCGCCTCTTCTGACGACAATGCCGAGGATCTCTTTGAGTCCCTCGCCGTCACCGACGTGCGCGACGCGTGCGACGTGCTGGCAACAGTGCACAAGGACTCTCATGTTGATTTCGCTTCGGGTACTCGGCGCTACCTCGACGGCTTTGTTTCGCTCGAGGTCTCCCCTCGCCTGGCCCGCGACACGAAGGGCACCATTCTCGCGGCGAAGCGTCTTTGGACGCGGGTGGATCGCCCCAACGTAATGATCAAGATTCCCGCCACGAAGGAGGGCCTACCGGCGATTCGTGCCGCACTCGGCGCGGGGATCAACGTCAACGTGACGCTCATCTTTTCCCTCGAACGCTACGACGAGGTCATCACGGCTTGGACCCAGGGCCTAAGCGACGCCTACGACGCGGGACACGACCTCGGCGAGCTAGCGAGTGTGGCTTCATTCTTTGTGTCACGTGTCGACGGGGCGGTCGACGCGTTACTGCCCGAGGGTGACGTGCGCCGCGGCACCACCGCGAACGCCCAAGTAGCCGGAGCCTACGTGCTCTACCAGCATCGAATGGCGGGACAAGACGTCAAAACTTTGTTGGGTCAGGGCGCGCAGGTCCAACGTCCTCTTTGGGCCTCTACCTCAACGAAGAACCCGAGCTACGACGACTTGCTCTACGTTGATCGCTTGGTAGCGAACGAGACGGTGAACACGATGCCCGACGCCACGTTGGCCGCGGTGTTGGACCACGCTAACTTCTCCTCTTCGTATCTCTTGAGTGACGAAACCTGCTCAAAGACCGCTGAACTGTTGACGAAACTGCCGTCGGATGTGTCGCTTGACGCCGTCACGGCGCAACTTGAGGTCGACGGCGTTGATTCATTCGCAAAGTCTTATGAAGAGCTCCTGGCCACCGTCGCGTCCAAGATGCACGGGACGGCGTAGGTATGTCGCGCAAAGGTAATTGAACAAGCGACGAGCCCTTGTCGTCAACGTAAATGGGCTCACTTCGACGCGTATCTATTTGACACCGCGTCCTAGGATGCTCTCATGACCACGTTGCGAGCGTCACGGACCATGAGCGGCTTACTCAACGCCTCGGCAGCGTCACTCGCCGACGAAGCATTCTCTAGAGCTCGTCAAGCGCACGGCTACGTCGTGACCTACTCGCCCAAGGTCTTCATTCCGTTAACGAAACTCTGTCGCGATCGATGTGGGTACTGCACGTTCGCCCAAGCTCCAGCGCACGTGGCGGCGCCGTATCTCAGCCTTGACGAAGTGATGGCCATTGCCAAAGCTGGTCGAGACGCCGGCTGCACCGAAGCACTCTTCACGCTCGGCGAACGGCCCGAGTTGCGTTACGACGAAGCCGCCCGCTGGCTCGCCGCCCGCGGGTATCACTCCACGATTGACTACGTCGCGACGGCAGCGCAAATGGTCCTAGAAAGCACGGGACTTTTGCCCCACGCGAATGCTGGCGCGCTCTTTACTCGAGAGCTGAGTCAACTGCGCGGCGTGAGCGCCTCGCAAGGAATGATGCTCGAAGTTCTCGCTGACGTACCGGCACATCGCTTGGCGCCGGATAAGGAACCTCAACGTCGTCTCGACACGCTGCGTACGGCCGGCGAGCTGAAGATTCCCTTCACCACGGGACTACTCGTGGGCATCGGCGAGAGTCGAGAAGACCGCCTATTTACACTGCAAGCGATCGTGGACGCGCACGGAGAGTTCGGCCACGTGCAAGAAGTGATCATCCAGAATTTCTTGCCCAAACCCCGCACCGCCATGGCCTCGTCACCACCAGCGAGCGACGAAGAGTTTCACTGGACCATCGCCGCTGCGCGCCTGCTCTTGCCCGACGACGTTCATCTTCAAGCGCCGCCGAATCTCAGTGACGATCCGGCGCGACTTCTCGATTTTGGTATTGACGACTTCGGAGGCATTTCTCCCGTCACCGTCGACCACGTGAACCCCGAACGCGCTTGGCCCGCGGTGGCGACGCTCGCTGAGCAGTGTGGACAGCGGGGTTTTCATTTGACGCCACGGCTCACGGTGTATCCCTCATACATTGGTGGCCGCCTCGATTTTCTCGATGAGAAAGTTCGTCCCTACGTCCTCGCCCAAGCCGACGCACAGTCACTCGCGAGAAACGACGATTGGTACTCCGGCACTGACCACACGCCACCACCGCCGCCCAGTTCCCAGACCCGAACGAGCGAACTGAGTGCGCTGTTGGCGCGCTACGAGCCTGGGTATGAGTTCGACGCACGCGAATTGGTGACCCTCTTTCACGCGCGCGACGGTGACTTCAACGC
>DAIQOO010000040.1:0-4216 GCA_036787845.1 Acidimicrobiales bacterium | reverse complement strand
AAGACCTCGTCGCGCCACTCGGACGGCCGTTGCACCAACGAAGCACCCTTTACCAGACGTTGCGGTGATGTCAACGCTCATAGAGACCCTCGTAGAGGACATCGCCCGTGATACCGAGATGTCCCCAGAACGTCGCGAACTGTTGCGCGAGCTCTTGGCTCGCGTGATCGCGGTGGCAGAGTCTGATTCTCACACGAAAGACTTAACTGTCGCGGTGACCGCTATCGACGAACTCCTCGAAGCATTCACCCTCTTTGAGAAATGGCACGATCGTCCAAAGTTGACGATCTTTGGCTCGGCCCGTACCAAGCCCGGCACGCCACTCTATGAAATGACCACGGAACTCGCCGGCGCCATGGCCGAACGTGGTTGGATCACGGTGTCGGGCGCTGGTCCCGGCATCATGGAGGCCTCAGCGAAGGGTGCAGGCAGGGAGAACACGATCGGCGTCAACATTCGGTTGCCCTTCGAACAGAGCGCCAACGCCTTCATTGACGTGTCCACCATGCTCGTCACGATGAAGTATTTCTTCACCCGCAAAGTTGCTCTAACGCGTTCTTCCATCGCCTTCGTGATTCTGCCCGGTGGACTTGGCACCATGGACGAACTGTTCGAAGTCTTAACACTGCTTGACACTGGTAAGACGACGCCAGCGCCGGTCGTCTTGCTTGACGCGGCTGACGGTACGTTCTGGGACAAATGGATGACCTTCGTCGAAGAAGCAATCGTACAAAACAACTACGTCGGATCCGGCAACATGTGCTTAGTTCGCCTCGCGAACTCCATCCCCGACACCATTGATGAGATCGAACACTTTTACTCGAACTATTGCGACTTCACGGTCCAGCACGGTCGAGGCTTACTTTCCCTTCGCCGCGCGCCAACGCCGGCCCAACTCGACGAACTGCGCACCACGGTACCAATGTTCGACGAAGGCGACGGCTATCAAATCGATGCCGACCACACAATCTCATTCGACTTCGATGGACGCAACTACGTCAATCTGCGTCTCGTCATTGACCACGTGAATGACTGGTCGGTCTAGTCGCTCTCGCGTCGCCGCAAGAGATGTTCTGCCTTTTGGAGACTTCGTCGCACGCGAGAGAGCTGACGTTCGAGTTCCTTTGCGCCCTCGGCGTCATCATTGCGCAGTTGAGATCGTACAGAATCAAAAATGACGTCGGCGACCCTACGTTCGAGTGCGGCGACTTCGTTGGCGAGATCCTCCAATGACTCCACTAGTCGACAACCACGACCTCGAGGGTCCCTTCGGCGTACTGGGCGCGAAGAACTTTCTTATCGAATTTGCCCACGCTGGTCTTTGGCACCGCGTCGATAAACGCCCAGCGCTCCGGCAACCACCACTTGGCAACGCGATCGGCCAGAAACGTCTTGAGCTCCTCTGGACTGGCCTTCATGTCGGGTTGAAGTACGACACAACAGAGTGGACGCTCTTGCCACCTGTCGTCGGGCACCGCGATCACCGCGGCTTCGAAAACCGCCGGGTGCGCCATGACCGTCACTTCGAGCTCAACCGAACTAATCCACTCACCTCCAGACTTGATGACGTCCTTTGTCCGGTCGCTCACGACCATGTACCCCTCGCCGTCGAGGGTGCCAATGTCGCCCGTGCGCAGCCATCCGTCGCGGAACCTGTCTGGATCATCAACGCCAAAGTATGAGCCGGTGACCCACGGTCCACGTATTTCGAACTCCCCAACGGTCTTGCCGTCCCTGGGCAACACGGTGCCGTCGTCGGAGGTGACACGAAGCTCGACGCCCGCGACGACCCTTCCGGCCTTCACGCGATACTCAATCTCGTCTTCGCGTGACGTGCCCGAAGGAGGGATCGACACCGCCGCCAGAGGGCTGGTTTCGGTCATGCCCCAGCCCTGGATCACGTCAACGCCGTAGAGGTCGCGAAAGGTCTCAATCATGAAGCGCGGCACCGCTGCGCCGCCGGCGAGAATCCCTCGCAGACTTGAGAGATCGGTTTCGGGCGTGGCCTCTGCAACTCGCAGCACGTCATTCCACACTGTCGGCACGCCCAGCGAGATCGTCGGGCGCAGTTCCCGGATCATTTTGATGATGGGCGCGCCTTGAAGAAACATTTGGGGCATGATGAGCTCAACCCCAGCGAAGAAGGCGGTGTAGACCGTGCCCCACGCGTTGACGTGAAACATCGGTACGATCAAGAGACAGCGGTCCTTCTCGCACAGTCCGATTGAGTTCGCGGTCGTCGACGCCATCGAGTGCAGCCACGTCGAGCGGTGTGAGTACACGACGCCCTTGGGGTTGCCAGTCGTGCCCGAGGTGTAACACATAATGGCGGCGTCACGCTCGTCGAGCTCTGGCCACTCGTAACCGGGAAGCTCTGCGTTGACGAGCGTCTCGTAGTCAAGTGTCGTCCCGAGCACGCCGGTTGACTCTTCGCCGTGCACGATAATGACGATGTCGGAGGGAATCTGGTCACGAACTTTTGCCAAGAGTGATGCCAACACCGCGTCGACGATGATGATTTTGTCTTCGGCGTGGTTGATGATGTAGGCGAGTTGCTCTGGAAAGAGACGAATGTTCAAGGTGTGCAGCACGGCGCCCATGCTCGGTACGGCCAGGTAGGCCTCCATGTGTGCCTGATTGTTCCACATGAAAGTCGCCACACGATCGCCGCGACCAACGCCGAGCTTGGTCAACGCCGCGGCCAACTGTTCGGCACGCTTGGAGATCTGAAAAAACGTTGCTTCTTCAACGCCGTCAGATGTTACAGTGAAAATCTTCTTGTCCGCGTAGACGAATTCACCGTGGCGAATGATGCCGCTGATGAGAAGCGGCGCGTCTTGCATCGTGCTTTTCATGTTCCCCCTCGAAACGCTGCTTTCTTGATGCTACAAAACTCAGCGAGGAGCGTCGTCTACCACGAAAGTTCGTAGGGTGCGACGGGTGCCGGAAGGGGGCTACGTCGATCCTCGAGGCGAGCGTCGATGGCAGCGGCGGCACTGCGTCCCTCCGCGATAGCCCACACGATCAAACTCTGTCCTCGCACCGCGTCACCACACGCGAACACGGGACTGTCCCCCAAAAGTTCCTCGATTTGCCAGTGTTCATCGACCTGCAACGTGGACCTCGAAGTGACGAACTTCTCACCGTTCAGTCCCATGTCGTCAAGTTCTGGTCCGACAAATCCGGCAGCTATGAGAACGAGGTCAGCGGGCATCGTGACCCTTTCGCCCGAAGCGTGATCGTCGAGCACGATAGAAGTGACGTGTCCATCACCTAGAAAAGCCAAGGTCTCGGTCGAAAAGCGACGCTCCCCACCTTCGGCGTGCGCGGAAGAGGTTTTAAAGACACGAGCCATGGTGGGCCACGGTTCACTCTCCGGTCGTGCCTCTGGGGGACGGTCCAAGATCTCAATTTGCGTCACCGATGTGGCGCCTTGACGGTGCACGGTGCCCAAACAGTCGGCGCCAGTGTCACCGCCGCCAAGGATGATGACGTGAAGCCGGTGCGCGCTCACGCTCGTCTCTTCGCCCTCGTTCACTGCACGATTCGACGCCTCAAGGTAGGTCATTGCCGGGTGGACGCCCTCGAGATCGGCCCCGGGTACTCGAATCAGGCGCGGTCGAGTAGAGCCAATCGCGAGGAGCACCGCGTCGAATTCGCTCTGCAGTTGCACGAGTGAGGTACCACTGACTCCAATCGGGGCGTTGGTGTGAAACTCGATACCGGCATCGCGCATGACGTGTAGGCGTCGATCCAACACAGCCTTTTCCATCTTGAACTCGGGAATGCCGTAGCGAAGAAGTCCACCGATCTTGTCGCTGCGCTCGTACACGTGCACCGCGTGACCGACACTGCGTAGCTGAGCGGCGGCCGCCAGTCCGGCTGGACCTGATCCCACCACCGCGACGCGCTTACCACTCTCACGTGGCGTCGGGTGCGCGACACTAAATCCATTAGTGAACGCGTGCTCGGCCACCTCGTACTCGATGCGTTCAATCGTCACCGGATCACTGTTGATACCCAATACGCACGCGGACTCACACGGCGCCGGACAGAGCCGACCAGTGAATTCGGGGAAGTTATTAGTGCTGAAGAGTTGCTCCGCTGCTTGCGCCCAGTGCTCGTGGTACACGCGATCGTTGAAGGCGGGTATTCGATTACCTAAGGGACAGCCCTGCATGCAAAACGCAATCCCACAGTCCATGCATCGCGCACC
>DAIQOO010000301.1:0-1080 GCA_036787845.1 Acidimicrobiales bacterium | reverse complement strand
CCAGAGCCGAACTCGCTATTCGAAGCGGATATTGAGATCTTTGAAAAGATCGCCGCCGAGGGTCTTTCGCAGCTTTAGGTGAACCATCGCGGAGATCAACGCGTTGCTTTCAATCTCATGAAGGCACAATCCTTTCGGCCGTCGATTCCGAGACAAGCCACTCGTCTGGAAGAAGAAGGTCACTCCAAAATGACGCCGCCTCAAAGAGTCCCATTGATGCCAAGAAGACGGTCATCGCTGTCCCGTGCGTAACGTATGCCATGTGCCCAAGGGGCGACGACGGGACTGCGGACGTCACCTTCTTATCTTGGTCGATGCGAACTCGATTATCCACACTTATCCCGTCGCGAATCAAGCCATCGACAGGTGATTAGTCAACGCAGTACCAATACTTTCGGCTAGCCCCGTTCATTCAACCATGACGTAGATAGAAAACCAACTCCGGATCTCCTTCATCGATTCCCTCGAGCTGACCACTAAAGGTCCACTTCTCTTTCTCTAACAGGCTGCGCATCGCGAGGTTGGATCGGTTCGTCGAGGTGAAGACGTCGGGCGTCGTCGACTGATCGACAGCCCCGCGAAGCAGGGATCTCCCAACGCCCTTACGACGTTCATCGGGAGCGACCGCGAGTAACTCAATAAAGTCGCGTCCGAAGAAAGAACGAGTGCCGAGGATTACGTATCCAGCGATGACGCCGTGCTCCGCGTAGACAAGACACTCTCTAGTTTCTACTCGTCGGGTAAGAAGTTCACGATGTTCATGGCCGACGGGCGCGATGTTATCGATTGCTAGCACAGCGTCGAGGTCTTCCTCACTCGCTCTGCGAACAACTCTCTCAACGGCTGACATTCCACCATTCTGACTCTTCGTTTCGAATATTTCCATCACTCAAGTCACACGTGAAGCGAGACGTAGTCATTCGACGCGTAGATCGATTGATTGGTTAAGGTTTACTCTGCTTCGAACGAACTCCTCGATGCGTAAAGCGTTCAACGGTGGTGCTCATTACGTCGTAGCGATCAACTTTCTCAAAGCCACGTGACGACACCTTTGACGACGCCGCCGTTTCGAATGGTCGA
>DAIQOO010000300.1:0-1082 GCA_036787845.1 Acidimicrobiales bacterium | reverse complement strand
GCGACGCGGGCGCGGCGTCGGCGATGGTGAACACGACCCAACAGATCGGCGGCTCACTTGGTGCAGCCGTATTGAACACCATTGCCGTGACCGTGAGTGTTCGCGCGTTGGCTAGCGCGAAGGGCAATGTTGCCCAAGCACAACGAAACGCGACGCTGCACGGTTTCTCAGTGGCCTTTTGGTGGTCGGCCGGATTCTTTGCGGTCGGCAGCTTGCTGACCTTATTTCTTCTGGAATCGGGAACCCCCGTGTACGAGAGCGAGCTCGCGCCGCGCGTAAGCGAGTAGTCACGCGATCGAACGAATAGAGAAGTCACAAGTTGCGCTGCTCACCTATCGAGAGTGCGCGAACGTTGATTCGACCAAGCCGACTCGCATGGTCGTGAGTGTCAACGTGACCCCGGGCGCCAAATCGCGGTCATCCAGATGATGCCAATCCCAATGCCGAAACCAACGCCACGTAGTTTGCTGGTGTCTGGAGGGATCAGCATCATCAACAGAGCCGCGATGCCTACTACTGCGGTCATCAACCGCTGGCCCTTGTCCCGTCGCGCCTTCCACCATTCCCACCATCGATGCACGTCGGACTCCCTTGGCGAGAGTGGCGATGCACTCACGGCCGCATTGTCAACATATTGCTGGCGCACTAGATCCGTCGCTCGCTTTTCTCGAGCTTGATTCCCCACGCCGCTCGTCACCACTCAATCACGTGAGAGGGCCGAGTTCAGATAAGTGGCCAGGGGTAGGGCGGCCAGTCCGATGTCTCGTCTGGTTCGGGGTAGAGCGCGTTCTCGACGAGACCGTGCGCGCGCAGCTGCGCTAGCGCAAGCTCGCTGGGGCTCAGCCACGTGGCGACGTCGCCGGTGTCGCCCTTAGCGAAGCGCTCGATGCGTTCAAGTAGACGTGCTTCGACGGCGAGCCCCGCGTACTCCCAGATGACGGTGCGAAGTTTGTCCTCTTCGTGAAAGCACAGTCCATTGTCGATCGCCCAGAGTCGCGTTTCGTCGTAGAGCACGTGGCCGGCTTTGCGATCGGCGTTGTTGGCGATGACGTCAAAGGCCGCCAGTCGCGCGAACCAGTCGT
>DAIQOO010000039.1:3299-14575 GCA_036787845.1 Acidimicrobiales bacterium | reverse complement strand
AAGGGCAGTGGCTCAATTGGTAGAGCACCGGTCTCCAAAACCGGTGGTTGGGGGTTCGAGTCCCTCCTGCCCTGCTCGAAGATGGTTTTCGATTGTTGTAACGAGGTACGAACGAGAGACGTGAGATGAACCGCGAACAAAAGCGCATGATGAAGCGACAAGGACAGGTGGGCGCCGACGGCGCAACTTCGCCACGTCGCACCTCTGCGCAAGACGTTCAGCGTCGTCGCAACGATCGTGCCACGCCCCGGGAGTTCTTTCACCAGATTCGTGAAGAGATGCGCCAAGTTTCGTGGCCCACGCGCCCCGAAGTTATCAACTACACCACGATCGTTTTGTTTGTATTGATCTTTATGATTTCTCTAATCTTTGGACTCGGAGTTAGTTTCTCTAAGTTCGTTACCTTCCTTTTCGTCAAGTAGGCAAGCATGAGTGACCTTGAAACCCCAGTAGAAGAATTGACCGAAGAGGTCGTGCTCGACGAAGAGATCTTGGACGTCACCATCTTGGAGGACGCCGACGACGAACCCATTGTCGAAAGCGCCTTTGACCGTCCCGGTCGTTGGTACATCGTGCACACCTTCGCGGGTCACGAACAAAAAGTGATCGGGGCCCTGAACAACATCATCAAGAGTCGCGAACTGAGTGAGTCCATCTACGAGATCTACCTGCCCGAGGAGGACGTGACTGAGTTCAAGTCCGGCAAAAAGGTGACCGTCTCCAAGCGCATGTTCCCGAGTTACCTTTTGATTCGCTGTGAGCCAGACCCCGAAATCTTCTACGTCATCGGTTCAACGCCGGGCGTGACTGGTTTCGTTGGCGCGGAGAAGACCAGGCCCACGGCACTGACCCGTCGCGAAGTCGACAACATCATCCGCCCCCACGTTGAAGGCGTCGAGCAGCCGATGGCGAAGCGTCGCATGCCCACCCACGAATTCGAAGTCAACGACACGGTGCAGATCAAGACCGGTCCCTTCGCCACCTTCTCTGGGCACGTCGCCGAGATCAACGAAGACCAACTCAAGGTCAAGGTGTTGGTGGACATTTTCGGACGTGAGACCCCCGTGGAGCTCGACTTCACGCAGGTCACGAAACTTTAGAGAACTGTAAGGAGAACGGCCATGGCCAAAAACGTTGTTGCAATCGTCAAAATCCAACTCGAAGCGGGTGGCGCGACGCCCGCGCCGCCGGTTGGTACCGCGCTCGGGCCCCACGGCGTGCAGACCATGGAGTTCTGCAAGCAGTACAACGCCGCGACGGAGTCAATGAAGGGGACCGTCATCCCCGTCGAGATCTCGATCTATGAGGATCGCACTTTTACCTTCATCTTGAAGACCCCCCCGACCCCGGTGCTACTTCGCCAGGCCGCTGGTGTTCCCAAGGGCGCGAAGCTCGCGGGACGTGAAGTGGTCGCGACGGTGACCATGGAACAGGTCGAAGAGATTGCCAAGACCAAACTGAAGGACCTCAACACCGATGACGTCGAGATGGCCAAGCTGCAAGTAGCTGGCACGGCGCGCTCTATGGGCATCACGGTCGCGGGCTAGGAGAGACATGAAGCACGGTAAGAACTACAAAAACGCGCTCGCCCAGGTCGATCGCGAAGAGTTGCTCACGGTCGTGGAGGCACTCGACAAGGTGAAGAACCTTTCGTCCGCCAAGTTCGACGAGACCGTCGAGTTGGCAATTCGCCTCGGCGTCGACCCGCGCAAGGCCGAGCAGATCGTGCGCGGCACGATCTCGTTGCCCGCTGGCACCGGCAAGACGAACCGCGTCGCGGTCTTCGCCGCCGGTGAAGCAGCGCAGGCCGCTCGCGACGCGGGTGCCGACGAAGTCGGAGCTGAGGATCTCGTGGCGAAGGTGGCTGGAGGATTCCTCGACTTTGACGTCGCGATCGCGACACCAGACCTCATGGGTCAAGTCGGTGGCCTAGGCCGCGTGCTCGGACCTCGTGGACTTATGCCGAACCCCAAAACCGGCACCGTCACGACGGACGTTGCCAAAGCTGTCACCGAGTTCAAGGGTGGCCGTGTTGAGTACCGCACCGACAAGATCGGTAACGTGCAACTTCGCGTCGGAAAAGTGAGTTTCTCGCGCGACGATTTGGTGCGCAACGTGCAGGCCGTCATCGACGAGATTGTTCGCGTGAAGCCCGCCAGTGCCAAAGGTCGTTACTTCATGAGCATCACCGTCTCTTCGACGATGGGCCCTGGGGTCAAGATCGACCCAACGCGTACGCGCGATTCTGATGAGGTGTTGGCCCCGGCGTAGTTGGTTTGACGTAGCACTCTGCGCTCACTACTCTTGTTGTCTCGCACGACGTTGGTGCAACAGTTGTAAAGAGAACGCCGAAGACATCCGGTGCACGAAAGTGCGTAATGGACCAAGGTCCGCCTGACGAGGAGTTCGAGTTTCTAGTTGAAACTCGTTCGCTTGGATGTCCGAGGCCCGTTACCGGGCGGCATCCGGTGAAGGAGTCACTATGAACAAAGTTCGCACCGCCAAGGTCGCTACCGTCGACGAACTCAAGGCGAAGGTCGACGCCACCTCAACGGTCGTCGTAACCGAGTATCGCGGGATGACGGTCGCTCAGATTTCGACGCTTCGCCGTCAACTGCGCACGCTCGACGCCGACTACAAAGTCTTTAAGAACACGCTCGTTCGCCGCGCCATTACTGGCACCGCAAGTGAGCTACTTGAGCAGTTCCTCGAAGGTCCTACCGCCATTGCTTTTGTCAACGGCGACGTCTCGGCGGTTGCGAAGGCTTTGCGTGATTTCGCCAAGGCCACACCGACGTTGGTCATAAAGGGTGGCGTGCTCGACGGCAAGGCCCTCACGATGAAGGATTTCGCGGCCCTGGCCGACCTGCCCGCGCGCGACGTGTTGCTCGCGCGATTCGCGGGTCTGTTGGCTTCACCACTTTCGACGCTGGCTGGCCTGTTGAAGGCTATTCCGCAAAACTTCGCCTACGGCCTTTCGGCGCTGATTGACGCAAAAGGTGGCGTTGCCACCCCCGCGCCGCTCGACGTCATTGAGACCGCCGAGACTCCGGCCGGGGTCGAGGAAGCTGCACCTGCAGCGAGCGACGACGCCGTGACTGATGTCGCGGAGGTCGCGGAGGAAGCCCCCGTGGCTGACGCCGACACCGACACCTCCGAGACGTCTGCTGACGTTTCGAGCGAACCGGCCAAATAACCAACAACGAAGTAAGAAGAGAAAGGAATCACTATGGCTGCAACCCTGACCAAAGAGCAGATTCTCGACGGCATCGCGGAGCTTTCTGTTATCGAACTGAGCGAACTGCTCAAAGAGTTCGAAGAAAAGTTCGGCGTGACGGCCGCGGCCCCCGCGGCGGTTGCCGCGGCGCCCGCTGCTGGCGGCGCTGGCGACGATGTCGCTGGAGTGGAGGAGAAGAGCGACTTCGACGTCATTTTGACGAGTGGTGGCGACAAGAAGATCCAGGTCATCAAGGAAGTGCGCTCACTGACCAGCCTGGGTCTAAAGGAAGCCAAGGATCTCGTCGACGGTGCGCCTAAGCCCGTGCTCGAAAAAGTATCCAAGGCCGACGCCGACAAAGCCAAGGCAGCCCTTGAGGCCGCCGGCGCGACAGTAGAAATCAAGTAATTTCAGGCTTTTAGGGGGTTCCGGCCGGGTGACCGGTCGGAACCTTCGATTTAGGTCGCAATGACTTGACCTGAGCAAAGAACCTGCCTAGGGTGAGCGCAACCGTTTTCGACGGCCGCGTTTCTCCTACGAGGAGCGCCAGTTGCGCATTCTCTGGCAGAACCACTAGAGTTGTTAGACCGTGTTCCTGCCCCAAACTTCGTCATCCCTTGACGCCGTTTTGTGCTTAGACCCGGCACGTAGAAGTAGCCACCCACTCACACGGAGGATAGACCGTTGACGTCTCGGTCCACTAGCCCGGAGCGCTTTAACTTCTCGGCATTAGGTGAAGCACACCCACTGCCAAATCTCCTCGAAATTCAGCGCGACAGCTTCGATTTATTCATGAAGCAGGGTCTGCGTGAAGCCTTCGAGGCGATCTCACCCATCACCGACTTCACTGGTCGCTTGTCGCTCGAGCTCGAATTTGATCCCGACGACGCCGATCTAAAGAGTCCGCCCAAGTTCACCGTGGAAGAGTGTCGTCAGCGAGCCACGACGTACTCACAACCCATCTTCGTGCGCGCACGTTTCTTGAACTCCGAAACCGGCGAGATCAAAGAGCAGACCGTCTTCATGGGTGACTTCCCGATCATGACCGAGCAGGGGACGTTCATCATCAACGGCACCGAGCGCGTCGTCGTGTCACAACTCGTGCGTTCACCTGGCGTGCTCTTTCAGCCCGGTAAGGACGAGAAGGTCGCCTTCGAAGGAACGATTCACCCCAGTCGCGGTGAGTGGCTCCAAGTAGACCTCGAAGAAAAGAAGAACAAGTCCGCCAACGCTGGCGCGCGCATTGCTCGCAAGCGTCGCATTTCGATCTTCACGTTGTTGCGTGCACTTGACACGTCGATGGACGAGAGCTTCTTCGAGAAGTTCGTCGCGCATTTCGATTTCCTCGAAGATCAGTTCCACGTGGACTGGAAGAAGGCGCACCTCGAAATCTCCAAGCACATGGAGAAGTTCAACATCGACGACACGCCTGAGAACTTCCTGCGTGCGAGTCAAGAGACCGCGTGGCTCGAGATCTACCGACGCGCGCGTCCTGGTGAAGTGCAGACCGTCGAAGCGGCCCGTCAGTACTTCGAGGGTGCCTTCTTCTCCGAGAAGCGCTACGACCTCAGTCGCGTTGGTCGTTACAAGCTCGACCGCAAACTCGGCAGCGAAGTCGCGAAGAACGTCGAACTCTTTGGCGACCTGCTCGAACTGCCCAACATGCAGCTCCACGTACTTTCCAAGGCCGAAGTATTAGCCACCGCCACCTACCTGTTGAACTTGGCGAGGGATCGTACCGCCAAGGAGACCACGTACCACATCGACGACCAGGACCACTTCGCGAACCGTCGTATCCGTAGCGTGGGTGAACTGATCCAGAACGCACTTCGCACCGGTCTCTCTCGCATGGAGCGCGTCGTGCGTGAGCGCATGAATACCCAAGACGTCGAAGCGATCGCGCCCCAAACGTTGATCAACATTCGTCCCGTGATGTCGGCGATCAAGGAGTTCTTCGCGACCTCACAATTGAGCCAGTTCATGGACCAGAACAACCCCCTGTCGGGACTAACCCACAAGCGTCGTCTCTCGGCTCTTGGACCAGGTGGTCTGTCGCGAGAGCGCGCCGGTCTCGAAGTTCGCGACGTCCACTCGTCGCACTACGGACGCATGTGCCCTATCGAAACGCCCGAAGGCCCCAACGTTGGTCTGATCGGTTACCTCGCGACCTACGCGCGCATCAATGAGTACGGCTTCATCGAGACGCCGTACCGCGTTGTCGCTAGTGGCAAGGTCACTGGCGAGATTAAATACTTCACCGCCGACGAAGAAGAGCGCTACGTCATCGCCCAGGCCAACACCGAAGTCGACGAACTCGGCACCATCAAGGCCGACCGCGTCCTCGTGCGTCGTGGTCCCGTGGGTACGGGACTTCGCGTTGGATCGTCGAACAAGTCGTCCTCTACGACGTCGGAGATTGACTTCGTCAAGCCCGACGAGGTCGAGCTGATGGACGTGTCCACGAAGCAGATCATTTCGGTCGCGACGTCGCTCATCCCCTTCGTCGAGCACGACGACGCCCAGCGCGCACTCATGGGTGCGAACATGCAAAAGCAGGCCGTGCCGCTCATCATGCCCGAAGCGCCCTTCGTGGGCACCGGTATGGAAGCGCGTGCCGCTCTGGACTCTGGTGACGTGTTGATCGCTGAAGGTAACGGCGTCGTCAAGTCCGTCTCCGGTGACCGCATTGTGGTCGAGTACGAAAAGGACGTGACGGACCGTTACGGCAAGGCCTTCGGCAAGAAGACCTACAACCTGAATAAGTTCCGCCGTTCCAACCAGGACACGTCGATCAACCAGAAGCCGCTCGTCTTTGGTGGCGAGAGCGTCAAGGTCGGCGACCTGTTGGCCGACGGTACGAGCACCTCGAACGGTGAGTTGGCATTGGGTAAGAACCTGCTCGTGGCCTACATGCCGTGGGAAGGGTACAACTACGAAGACGCGATCATCTTGAACGAGCGTCTCGTCCGTGACGACGTCTTGACGTCGATCCACGTCAAGGAGTACGAGATTGACGCGCGCGACACCAAGCTTGGTGCCGAAGAGATCACGCGCGACATTCCGAACCTGCCCGACGACATCCTGGCGGACCTCGACGACCTCGGTATCGTGCGCATCGGCGCCGAAGTCCAGCCCGGCGACATCCTCGTCGGTAAGGTCACCCCCAAGGGCGAGACTGAGCAGTCGCCCGAAGAGCGCCTCCTTCGCGCAATCTTTGGTGAGAAGGCCCGCGAAGTTCGCGACACCTCGCTTAAAGTTCCCCACGGTGAGTCCGGCAAGGTCATCGACGTCAAGGTCTACAGCCGCGACGAAGACCACGAAATGCAGCCTGGCGTGAACCAACTCGTCAAGGTCTACGTCGCTCAAAAGCGCAAGATCTCCGAAGGCGACAAGCTCGCCGGTCGCCACGGCAACAAGGGTGTTATCTCGAAGATCCTCCCCGAAGAGGACATGCCGTTCCTCTCGGATGGAACACCGATCGACATCATCTTGAGTCCACTTGGTGTACCGAGTCGAATGAACGTCGGCCAGGTGCTCGAGAGTCACCTCGGCTACGCCGCGCGTCACGGTTGGGAAGGCATTGAAGTGAACTCGGCCGTTGGTACGTCGGGTCACCTCGACCAGCAAGACCCCGCCACTCGTCCCTACCGCAAGACCCGTCCACGTACCGAGCCCGCGATTTACGTCGCCACGCCGTCATTCGACGGCGCGCACTGGGACGAGACCGAACGCGCGAAGGACAAGCCCACGATTCAACAGACCTTCGAGCGTTTGAACGTCGACGGCCAGAACGGCAAGCGTCTCTTAGCGGGCGACAACGACGGCAAGGTCACCCTTTACAACGGTCGCACCGGTGAGGCGTACGACAGCCCCATTTCGGTCGGCTACGCCTACATCTTGAAGCTCGCGCACATGGTGGACGACAAGATTCACGCACGCTCCACCGGCCCGTACTCGATGATCACGGCCCAGCCACTTGGTGGCAAGGCGCAGTTCGGTGGTCAGCGATTTGGCGAGATGGAAGTGTGGGCACTCGAGGCCTACGGTGCCGCGTACGCGTTGCAAGAACTCCTCACCGTCAAGTCCGACGACATGAAGGGTCGCGAACGCGCGTACGAAGCCATCGTCAAGGGTCAGAACTTGCCCGAGCCGGGAATTCCCGAATCGTTCAAGGTACTCATCAAGGAAATGCAATCGCTCTGTTTGAACGTGGAGGTGCGCGACAAGGTCGGTGCCCACGTCGACCTAGCCGACACCGAAGAGGACTTCTTCTCCGTGACGCGCGAACTGGGTATCGACATCAGTCGACCCGAACGCGGCAGTGACGAAGAAGACGCCCGCCGCGCCGCCGAAAGGAAGTTGTCATGAGTCCACTCGACGTCAATCAGTTCGACGAGATCAGTATCGGTCTCGCCACCGCTCAGAACATTCGCAGTTGGTCTTCCGGTGAAGTGAAGAAGCCTGAGACGATCAACTACCGCACACTGCGTCCCGAGAAGGACGGCCTGTTCTGCGAGAAGATCTTCGGGCCCCAAAAGGCCTGGGAGTGCGCGTGCGGCAAGTACAAGCGGGTGCGATTCAAGGGCATCGTCTGTGAGCGCTGTGGCGTTGAAGTGACGAGTGACAAGGTGCGCCGCGAGCGCATGGGTCACATCGCGCTGTCGGCCCCGGTCGTGCACATCTGGTACCTACGCGGTACCCGTTCGTGGCTCGCCTATCTCTTGATGGGCACCGCGCCCAAGGAAGAGTTGAAGGCCAAGCAGTTAGAGAAGGTCATCTACTTCGCCGCCCACATGGTCACCTACGTCGACGTGGACCGTCGTCACGGCGACTTAGCGGAACTTCGCGTTGGACTCAACGACGAAATTGTCGAGATCGCCGAGCGCGAAGTAAAGGCGCTCGATAACAAGCTCAAAGAGATTGAAGCGCGTGCGGTGAAGCTCGAGGCCGACGGCGCCAAAGAGTCCGAACTGCGTGCGTTGCAGCGTGGAACCGAGAAGGAACTCGATGGCGTGCGCTCTCGTTTCGCCGAAGAACGCGAACTCGCGAAGCAGGCCTTTGACACGTTTGAGGGTCTTCACTCACGTCAGATCATCGAAGACGAAGTCCTGTACCGCGAGATGGACTTTCGCTACGGTGACTACTTCGAAGGCGGCATGGGAGCCGACGCAATTCTCCAACTGATTGACCGGATGAACCTCGACGACGAGGAAAAGGTCATGCGCGAGATGATCGACGCGAAGGACGGTCGCAAGCCGCTCAGCGCGCAACGCCACGCCAAGTTCTTGAAGCGTCTCGCCATCGTGCAGTCCTTCAACCGTCGCGATGATCACGGCCACCGTCTGAACGACCCGCGTGCGATGATCCTTGAAGCAGTGCCGGTCATTCCTCCGGACCTTCGACCAATGGTGCAACTCGACGGTGGACGTTTCGCGACGTCGGACCTCAACGACTTGTACCGTCGCGTCATCAACCGCAACAACCGTCTGAAGCGACTGCTCGACCTCGGCGCGCCCGACATCATTGTCAACAACGAAAAGCGCATGCTCCAAGAAGCTGTCGACGCACTCTTCGACAACGGACGTCGTGGACGTCCAGTCGCTGGACAAAGTGGCCGACCATTGAAGAGTCTCTCGGACATGTTGAAGGGTAAGCAGGGCCGGTTCCGTCAGAACCTGCTCGGCAAGCGCGTGGACTACTCGGGCCGTTCGGTCATCGTGGTGGGCCCACAGCTCAAGTTGCACCAGTGTGGTCTGCCCAAGATGATGGCGCTTGAACTCTTCAAGCCTTTTGTCATGAAGCGTCTCATCGAGACCCAGATGGCCCAGAACATCAAGAGCGCCAAGCGCATGGTGGAGCGTCGCAAGACCGTCGTTTGGGACGTTCTCGAAGAGGTCATTCGAGAGCACCCGGTATTACTGAACCGTGCGCCGACGTTGCACCGACTTGGCATTCAGGCCTTCGAGCCAATCCTCGTTGACGGCAAGGCCATTCAGATTCACCCTCTCGTCTGTAAGGCGTTCAACGCCGACTTCGACGGTGACCAGATGGCCGTGCACGTTCCGCTCTCGGCAGAATCACAGGCGGAAGCTCGCATCTTGATGCTCTCGACGAACAACATCTTCACGCCAGCGACGGGTCGTCCCATTACCGAGCCCGCGCAGGACATGGTCTTTGGTGCGTACTACTTAACGCTGCCCGTTGAAGAAGAGGTTGAGCACCCCAAGGTCTACCGACACGTCTACGAGATCGAAAACGCCGTCAACGACAAGCTGGTGGGGTTACGCACGCCCATCCAGATTCGCCCTCTCGAAGGATCGTCGCTCGACACGCGCCTAGAAGCCGCGGGCATTGAAGTAGCGGGCGCTGGTCGTTCTCTCTTCACGACGCCCGGACGAGTTCTGTTCAACGAGGCGTTGCCCTTTGGCTTTCGCTACGTGAACGAACTGATCGGCAAAAACGCCGTGCCGATTGGCACGATCGTGGAAGAGATCTCGGCGAGCTACTCGCGCCAAGAGGTTGCCGAGTCACTCGACGCCATCAAGTCACTCGGATTCCGTTTTGCGACGAAGTCGGGTCTGACGATCTCAATTGACGACATCATCACGACGCCGGAGAAGGCCGCGATCCTCAATAAGTATGAGGAGCAGGCCGCCAAGGTTGAGACCAACTACCGCCGTGGTGTCATCGTCGACGACGAACGCCGTCAGCAAGAGATCGAGATCTGGACCAACGCCAACAAAGAGGTCGGAGACGCGACGGACCGCGCGATGAACGAGATTCCCGATAATCCGATCCGCATGATGGTCGACTCGGGTGCTCGTGGTAACTCTCAGCAGATTCGCCAGATCGCCGCGATGAAGGGCCTCGTGTCCAACCCGCGTGGTGAAATGATTCCTCGACCCATCAAGTCCTCGTTCCGCGAGGGTCTGTCGGTGCTTGAGTACTTCATCTCAACACACGGCACCCGTAAGGGTCTTGGTGACACGGCGCTTCGCACCGCGGACTCTGGGTACTTGACCCGTCGACTCGTCGACGTCGCACAGGAACTCATTGTCAAAGAGTTCGACTGCCACACCGTGCGAGGCATGTGGATTGAGCACGTGGCGCCGGACACTCGTGCCCAGCGAGCGCACCTAGAAACCAAGTTGTGGGGACGCGTCGTCGCCGAAGACGTCACGCTCAGTGACGGATCGCTCATTGAAGCGGGCACCATGTTGTTGATGGACGACGTCGAGCGACTTCGCGACGACGCATCCGTCACGCGGGTTCGTGTTCGCACGACGCTGACCTGTGATGCGATCCAGGGCGTATGTGCCGCGTGTTATGGACTCTCACTCGCCACCCACCAACTCGTCGAGCTCGGTGAAGCCGTGGGCGTCATCGCGGCACAGTCCATCGGTGAGCCGGGAACCCAGCTCACGATGCGTACCTTCCACTCGGGTGGTGTGACCGAGAGCGACATTACGCATGGTCTGCCGCGCGTCGTCGAGCTCTTCGAAGCGCGCACCCCCAAAGGTGCCGCGGCGGTCGCGGAGTTCTCGGGCTCAGTGCGCGTGGAACTCATCGGTCGTGAGCGTAAGGTCACCATCATCGGTGACGAGGGACAGGTGCAAGAGGAGTCCATTTCCATTGCCCGCCACCTCCTTATCGATGACGGCCAAGAAGTCGAAGTTGGTACGCCGCTGCACGACGGACCACTCGACCCCAAGTTGATGATGAAGTTCCGTGGTACGCGTGAGACCCAGCAGTACTTGGTCGAAGAGGTCCAGAACGTCTATCGCGACCAGGGCGTGTCGATCCACGACAAGCACATCGAGCTCATTGTTCGCCAAATGACCCGACGCGTGCAGATCGTGGACGCGGGACTTTCGTCGTGGCTGCCCGGTGCACTCATTGACGTGAAGCTCTTCAACGACACCAACGATGAACTCGAAGCCAGTGGCAAAGAAGCAGCTGACGGCCGTGCCCAGTTGATGGGTATTACCAAGGCCTCGCTCGCCACCGACTCGTGGCTCTCGGCCGCGTCGTTCCAAGAGACGACGCGTGTCCTTACCGA
>DAIQOO010000039.1:0-3199 GCA_036787845.1 Acidimicrobiales bacterium | reverse complement strand
CGGCGGGCTTGCCGTACGACGTAGTTGTGTCGTAGGATTGACAGTCCGCGCTCCGGCTCTGCTGGAGCGCCATGTGATGTACCAACAAGAGAGGTTCCGCGTGCCCACAATCGCACAGTTGGTCCGAAAGGGCCGACAGGACAAGGTTTCAAAGACGAAGACGCCGGCCCTGAAGGGGGCCCCGCAGCGTCGAGGCGTCTGCACCCGCGTGCACACCGTCACGCCCAAGAAGCCGAACTCCGCACTTCGCAAGGTCGCGCGTGTGCGTCTCACGTCGGGCGTCGAAGTGACGGCTTACATTCCCGGCGTCGGTCACAATCTCCAAGAGCACTCCATCGTGCTGGTGCGTGGTGGTCGTGTGAAGGACCTTCCTGGTGTTCGTTACAAGATCATTCGCGGCGCGCTCGACACCTCAGGTGTTCGTGATCGCAAGCAGGCCCGTAGTCGCTACGGCGCCAAGAGGGAGAAATAATGCCCCGTAAAGGCCCCGCCGTACGTCGTGAGATTCCCGTCGACCCGATTTATAAGTCGGTACTCGTCACTCAAGTCACGAACAAGATCCTCGAGCGCGGAAAGCGCACGATCGCCGAGCGCATTGTCTACGGCGCCCTCGAGCAGGTCGAACAGAAGACTGGCACTGACCCCATCGCGACCCTAAAGCGCGCGCTCGAGAACGTGCGCCCCGAACTCGAAGTACGTAGTCGCCGCGTTGGTGGCACCACGTATCAAGTACCGGTCGAAGTTCGTCCCCGCCGTTCGACGACGTTGGCGATTCGCTGGCTGACTGACTTCGCGAAGAAGCGTCGCGAGAAGACCATGGCCGACCGATTGGCCGGCGAGATCATTGACGCCAGCAACGGCGTAGGCGCGGCGGTGAAGCGTCGTGAGGACATGGCCAAAATGGCCGAGTCCAACAAGGCCTTTGCCCACTACCGCTGGTAAGTAAAGAGAGTTTGTAAAAGAAATGACCGCACGCGAATACCCCCTCGACAGAGTTCGCAACATTGGCATCATGGCCCACATCGACGCCGGCAAAACCACCACAACCGAGCGCATCTTGTTCTACACGGGCAAGAACTACAAGATCGGCGAAGTGCACGAAGGCGCCGCCACGATGGACTGGATGGTCCAAGAGCAAGAGCGTGGCATCACGATCACCTCGGCAGCGACCACTTGTTACTGGAACGGCAACCGCATCAACATCATCGACACGCCGGGCCACGTTGACTTCACGGTTGAAGTCGAGCGTTCACTACGCGTCCTCGATGGCGCTGTCGCGGTCTTTGACGCGGTGGCGGGCGTCGAGCCCCAGACCGAAACGGTCTGGCGCCAAGCCAACAAGTACCACGTGCCTCGTATCTGCTTCGTGAACAAGATGGACCGCGTCGGCGCGGACTTCTTTCGTTGCGTGGACATGATCGCGGATCGCCTCAACTGCGTGCCGGCCGTCGTCCAACTGCCCGTAGGTGCTGAGTCGAACTACCAGGGCCTCGTCGATCTGGCGTCAATGAAGGCAATTCTCTACCACGACGACAAGGGCGAGACCTTTGACACCGTTGAGATCCCCGACGACCTCAAAGAACTCGCCAACGAGTACCGCGCGAAGCTGCTCGACGTGCTGACGACCTTTGACGACAATTTGATGGAGAAAGTACTCGGTGACGAGGAGATTTCCGTCGACGACGTCCGCCACGCGCTGCGTCGGGGCACGTTGGAAAATCATTGCGTGCCGATCCTTAACGGCTCGGCCTTCAAGAACAAGGGCGTGCAGCCCATGCTCGACGCGGTCGTGGACTTCCTTCCTTCGCCGGTTGATCTTCCACCCACCCAAGGCACCAAGCCCGGTAAGGAAGACAAACTCGAGCGCAAGCCCGACGACGCAGAGCCCTTTTCCGCGCTCGCCTTCAAGATCATGACCGACCCCTACGTCGGAAAGTTGACGTACCTTCGCGTGTACTCGGGCAGCCTCCAAAAGGGCGACACCGTGATCAACACCACAAGGGGCATGAAGCGCGAGCGTTTGGGTCGTCTGTTGTTAATGCACGCGAACAACCGCGAAGACCTCGACACGATTCGCACCGGCGACATCGTCGCGGCCGTTGGTCTCAAGCAAGTCACGACCGGTGACACGCTCTCGGACCCCGACCAGCCCATCCAGCTCGAGACCTTGACGTTCCCCGAGCCCGTTATTCACGTCGCGGTGGAACCAAAGACGAAGGCCGACCAGGAGAAGCTCGGCAAAGCGTTGTACGCACTCTCTGAAGAGGACCCTACGTTTCGCGTGCGCACCGACCAAGAGACGGGCCAGACGGTCATCTCGGGAATGGGCGAGTTGCACCTCGAAGTGTTGGTAGACCGCATGTTGCGCGAGTTCTCGGTCGACGCGAACGTCGGTAAGCCCCAGGTGGCCTATCGCGAGACGATTCGTAAGAAGGTCGAAAAAGTCGAAGAGAAGTACATACGCCAGACCGGTGGTAAAGGTCAGTACGGCCACGTCGTCATCACCGTCGAGCCCACGGGCCCCGGTGGTGGTTATGAGTTCTTGGACGAGATTAGTGGCGGCGTGATTCCCAAGGAATACATCCAGCCGGTCAACCAGGGCATCACCGAGGCCTTGACCGCGGGCGTGCTCGCGGGCTATCCAATGGTGGACCTGCGCGTGCGTCTCACCTTTGGTAGCTACCACGACGTCGACTCCTCAGAAATGGCGTTCAAAATCGCGGGTTCCATCGCGGTCAAAAAGGCAACGCGCCTCGCCAGTCCCGTGCTCTTAGAGCCGGTAATGGCGGTAGAAGTCGTGACCCCCGAGGACTACATGGGCGACGTCATTGGCGACCTGTCGTCGCGACGTGGTCGCATCGAGGGCATGGAAGCACTCGGCAATAACCAAGTAATCAAAGCCCTTGTGCCACTAGCGGACATGTTCGGCTACGCTACTGACCTGCGTTCTCGCACTCAAGGGCGAGCGACGTACACCATGCAGTTCCATTCGTACGCAGAAGTACCTGACGCGATCGCAAAGGAGATCGTGGCCAAGGCCACTGGCGCGTAAGAAGTTGGGAAACCAGCACAACACAGGTCCAAACCTTCGTCGGGGAGGGCCGAAAAACCAGACCGATTCACCTAGAAGCTGTCACGAGAGAGAAAGTTAGTCCCCGACAATGGCAAAGCAGAAGTTCGAGCGCACTAAGCCGCACGT
>DAIQOO010000038.1:5584-14604 GCA_036787845.1 Acidimicrobiales bacterium | reverse complement strand
TAGGTAAAGGTGAGTTCAGCCATCTCTTCTTCTCTCGAACGCTCAACGATACCTTCAGGCGACGATCGACTTACCCGGCCGTGGGAGCCACGATGTCGGTCACTAGATTGTCCGGGTGGAACCCTTGATGCGCACTATCGCCTTCGTTCGCAACGAACGACGCGAGATGATCGACGATAACTGGGACGACTTCATCTCAACGATCGAACTCGCCGATGACGTGCCGAGCGCGTCGCTCGTGGGGCTCAACGAGTTCTCACACGTGGAGATTGTCTTTTTCGCGGGTCTCGCCCAAAACGTGCCCCCCGGGCCGTGGCACCGAAGCCCCCGTGGTAACAACGAGTGGCCAGACGTCGGCATCTTCGCGCAGCGTAATAAGGACCGGCCGAATCGCTTGATGCTCTCGATCGTCCCCCTCGAGAAGGTGGACAAGCGGTCCATTGTCGTGAGAGGTCTCGACGCCATCAATGACACCCAAGTATTTGACATCAAGCCCGTCTACGCGTGGAGTGGGCCGCGCGGTGAACTTCGCGTGGCGAAGTGGAGCGACGAGCTCGGAGAAAACTACTTCTAGCGCGCGCCGAGCAGCGAGTTCAACACCTTCGAAAGCTCAGGACCCTTCTCTTCTTGCACGAAGTGGCCGCCGCCTTCGATCGTCGTGTGCGCTTGACCTTTAGTGCCGGGTACGTCGCGCAGGAACTTCTTGTCGCCGCCATGCGTAATTGGATCACCGTCGGAGAAGCACAGCAAAAACGGCTTCGTGAACTTTCCAAGTGACGCCCACGCGGCAACGTTGGCGTCATGGGCCGGATCCTCGGGCGACGTCGGCACCAATTTTGGAAACTCTCTGGCGCCCTCTTTGTAGGACTCATCAGGAAAGGGTGCGTCGTACGCCGCGACTACTTCTTCGCTGAGTCGTGTCACGCAACCGCCCGAGATGATCCGCCCGATCGGTAACTCCGGCGCGTTCTGGGAGAACTCCTGCCACGCCAAGAACGCCTCACTGGGATTCTCGTCGCCGGTCGGCAGTCCCCCGTTCGAAATGACTACGTTCGCGTAACGGTCTGGATGCTCTGCAATAAGCCGAAGTCCAACAAGACTGCCCCAGTCTTGTCCGAAGAACGTCACGTTGGTCAGATCAAGGTGATCGAAGAGCAGTTCGCGCGTCCACTCGACCTGGCGAGCGAAGGTGTAATCGCGACGATTGCTCGGTTTATCGGAACGACCGAATCCAATGAGGTCGGGCACAACGACGCGACGATGTGCAGCGACGAGACCTGGAATCATGAAACGGTATAGGAACGACCACGTGGGTTCGCCGTGCAAGAGCACCACGACGGCGCCGTCGCGTGGACCTTCGTCGAGGTACGCCATGCGCAGCGGATCTCCACCAGTGGGGTCGGTGACGTTGGCGTACTTCGCGACGAAGGGAAAGTCTGGTAAGCCAACGAAGCGCTCGTCGGACGTTCGCAGTCGTTCCATTTTCTCTCCTACTGTCGCGCCATGCCCTCGCGGGCAGCGGTTGCTTGTTCTTCACGTTGGTCTTGCGTGATCAATTGAAAGTCCACGCGCTCGAGGCGACCTTCAAATGGGAATTCGTCTTCGTAGAACGTCGAGACCGGCGAAGCGTGGTCGCGTCCGATACTCATACCCGAACTCGAGATGATCCGCATCAAGAACGGCAGATGCAACGCACCGACACTTGCCCCGTTCACTTTCAACGTCACGTCGGCGTCGTTCTTGCCTCGTCGAAACTCAACGCCAAGCGTTGACGTCCCCGGAGGGACGCTGGCGTCGGAAACGAGCACGTGGTGATCGCCAAAGATGTTGTAGTCAAAAACCAGGCGATCATCGTGAATGAAGAAAGAAAGTCCGGCGTTCTCGTTGCCCGTTGCCATGATGACCCCACCACCGCCCTCCTGGCGATCGACTCGCGCCACTAAGTCCCAGCTTCGTCCGCCGATTCCCGCGGCAGCTTGGGGCGGGATCGGGCTAAGCGGCGGTAAGTAGGTGTAGTGACGACTTAACGGATGCGGTGAATGATCGCGAAATCGTGCTCCGAAGAGCTCTATGGAGCGATCATCCAGAGGAAGCGCTCCGTAGCGTTCGGCTTCGTGCCACCACTGGTCGATGAGTCGTGCGAGCGTTTCGGGCTCGGCGTTCGCCAGATCGTGACACTCTGAAGGGTCGACCGCGACGTGATACAGCTCCCAGCGATCGTCGTCGAACGACACCCCGGGCGCGTGTCGGGTGACTGCTTTCCAACCCTCGTGGTACATCGCGCGATGGCCACTCATCTCGAAGTATTGGGTCGTCCTTTGATCCTTCGCGTCAGCGTCACTAAAGGTGTACCCGAGGGACGCTCCCGCCATGGGCATCTGTTCCAGGCCGCGAAAGATCTCCGGTGCCCGCACGCCAGCCGCTTCGTAGACCGTCGGCGCGACGTCGGTGACGTAGTGGAACTGGTGGCGAATCTCGCCCTTGGCCGCGATGCCCTGGGGCCAGTGCACGACGAGGGGCACGTGCACGCCGCCTTCGTGAGTGTTCTGCTTGTACCACTTGAAGGGCGTGTTGCCAGCTTGCGCCCACCCCCACGGGTAGTTCGAATGGCTGTGGGGGCCACCAATGTCGTCGAGTCGAAGTACGGCCTCGTCGGGGCTCTCCAAAATGAAGTTGAAGTACTTCATCTCGTGCAAGATGCCAAAAGGTCCGCCCTCTTGACTTGCGCCGTTGTCGCTCATCAACATGATCAGCGTGTTGTCGAGCTCTCCCATTGCGTCGAGTTCGGCGACGAAACGTCCGATCTGTGCGTCGGTGTGTTCGAGAAACGCGGCGTAGGCCTCTTGGAGACGGCTGGCCAACTTTCGGTGATTCTCTGGTAGCGAGTCCCACGCTTCGACGCCGTCGTTTCGCGGGGCCAACTCGGTTGTCTTTGGAAGTAAGCCCATCTCCTGTTGACGAGCAAACCACCGCTCTCTCGCCGCGTCCCAGCCGTCGTCGTAACGACCGCGGTGTTTCGCTACGTACGACGGCGGCGACTGGTGCGGCGCGTGCGTAGCGCCAAAGGCGAAGTAGGTGAAGAAGGGTCGATCAGGTCGAATTGACTTCGTGTCGTGAATGAACTCGATGGCCTTGTCAACGAGGTCTTCACTGACGTGATAGCCCTCGCTGGCGCTGCGAGGAGGATCGACTCGGTGATTGTCGTAGACCAAGTCGGGAGCGAACTGGTCGGTCTCTCCGTCTAAGAAGCCGTAGTACCGGTCAAAGCCGCGCTGCAACGGCCACTGATCAAAGGGTCCGGCCGATGAGGAGTTCTCCATCGACACCAAATGCCATTTACCAATCGCGAAAGTGGTGTAACCGGACTCTCGAAGTACTTCGGCCATGGTGGTGGCGTGATTCGAAATGGAGCCGCGCATGCTGGGAAAGCCTGAACTCCAATTAGAGATGCCACGCATCCCCACGCTGTGGTGATTTCGCCCGGTCAACAGCGCGGCACGAGTAGGCGAACACAATGGCGTGACGTGGAAATTCGAATACCGAAGTCCGTTCGCGGCGAGCGCGTCGATCGAGGGCGTCACGAGATCCGAACCAAAGCAGCCAAAGTGCGAGAAACCCAAATCGTCGATCAACATAACGACGATGTTCGGCGCACCTTCGTCGGGGTGCGGTGGTGTTGGCCACCAGGGAACCGAGTCAGCCAGGGTTCGCCCGAGAGTGCCCTCGAAGGGTTCAAATCCTTGCACTACATCCCCTTGAGCGAGCGGCGAGGTAGCACGGGATCGCTCACGAGGACGACGCCGTAATCCACGCCGCCACTTCGTCGCGCGGCGGGCATGAAGCTGGGCCAAGGCGACTGATGGACATCGCCGCCGCGGCGTTCGCCCAACGCGCCGCGGCGAAGGCGTCGTGACCACTCGCGAGTTCGGCGAGAAACACGCCGTTGTGCACGTCGCCCGCACCATTCGTATCGACGACGGTGGTGGCGAAGCCGTCAACGACGCGTGCCTTCTCGTTACGAAGTGCTACGACGCAACCCTTGGCCCCGTTTCGAACGATGACGTTTAGTGCGTCGTATTTCGCCGCCAACAGCGCGGCACTCGTGAGCGCGTCATCGCCTCCGGCGAGCATCGACGCTTCAACCGCGTTACAGAGCAGCCAGTTCGAACGCTGAAGCATCCATTGCAGATTTACTTCTGGTATATCGACGATCCTCGTCGCGGGATCAAAGACGACGATGACGCTCTCTGGCAGATGCGTCAACCACCCAATGATAAAGTCAGCGACTCTTGGGTACATAACGTTGTAGCCCGACACCAAAACAAAGTCCCCGTCGCGAACGCCAAGTGTCTCGAGATCGAGTGCACGCAATGTGGCTTCAGCACCCGGCGACGTCACGAACGACCGCTCGCCATCAGGCTCGAGCAACACGATGCAGAGACCCGTGTCGAAGTCCTCGTTTCGATCAACGGGAGCTGCGATGTTGTCGTGTTCAAGAGCCGAGACCGCGAGTGAAGAGAATGGGCCCACGCCCAGTCGTCCGGCGTAAGCGACGCGAAGTCCGTGTCGTGCGGCAGCGCTCATTGCGTTGAAGCCACCTCCGGTTGTCACCAACTGCTCGCTCGCGAGTGTGTCGCCCGCTCGCTCGGGCAACGAATTGATCTTCAAGACAACGTCGATCAACACGTCGTCGAGACAAAAGAGCCGAGGAGTTTCGGACATAGACCAACACCATAGTGAAACAGTCGTGAAACTTCTAACGAGGCGCCGAACGTTGAGATTACGTGATAACGCTGATCAATGCGTACAATCATTGCCAGCGACGCACACCGAAGTCGCGAGGAGGCACCGTGAGCGACGAGGTAGCAGAACTATTGGGGACTGGCAACGCCAGCCTTCTAAAGATCGAAGAGAACGGTATCAACGTTATCGCCGAGAGCGAACGTAAAGGCCGGCCGCGAGAGTTGTTTTGGCCATGGTTCGGGGCCAACGTCTCAGTGCTTGGTCTTAGTTACGGATCGTTTGTCCTTGGTTTTGGCATCTCCTTCGTGCAGGCGGCAATTGTCGGGTTGATCGGCATTGTCTTTAGTTTCTGGCTCTGCGGCGTCATCGCCACCGCAGGTAAGCGCGGATCCGCCCCCACGATGACCCTCAGTAGGGCGGCCTACGGCGTGAGAGGAAATCGACTGCCCGCAGCAATCTCGTGGCTGCTTTGCGTAGGTTGGGAAACGGCGCTCACGGTCATCGCCGTGCTCGCTACGTCTACTGTCTTCACTCGCATTGGATGGGGTGGTGGCACGGGAGTAAAGATCGTCGCGATGTTGGTGATCGCGGCGCTGATCATCGTCGGCGGCGTGATGGGTTTCGATCTCATCATGCGAATGCAAGCGATCATTACGGTCGTCACCGCGGTACTCACCATTGTCTTTATCGCTCTGACGATGAAGCACATAAGTTGGCACGTCGCTGTCCACGTGCACAGTGGCACCTTTCAATCAACGATTGGCGCGCTGGTCTTTGTAATGACTGGCTTTGGGCTCGGTTGGGTGAACGTGGCGGCGGACTACTCGCGCTACTTGCCGCGCAGCACCTCAACGAAGGGTGTGGTGTGGTGGACGACGTTCGGTGCGTCCGTCGCGCCCATTGTCCTTCTCTTCTTTGGACTACTCCTGGCTGGCTCGTCCAAATCACTGAGTAGCGCAATTGCGAACGATCCGGTTGGTGCACTCGCGAACCTATTGCCGACGTGGTTCCTCGTGCCCTTCGTGATCGTGGCCATTTTGGGTCTCGTTGGTGGCGCAGTGCTCGACATCTATTCGTCTGGCCTCGCCCTGTTGTCGGCTGGTCTGAAAATCCCGCGCTACGCGGCGGCCGGCGTTGACGGCATCATCATGCTGATCGGCACGATCTACATCGTCTTTGTGAAGGGCAATTTCCTCTTCCAGTTCGAAGGCTTTCTCGTGACGGTGGGCGTCTTGATCGCAGCCTGGTGCGGCGTCTTTCTCGGCGACTTGCTCTTACGAAAGAAGGACTACGTCGAAGGCGATCTCTTTCGCCGTAGCGGTCGCTACGGTGACGTACGACCAGTCGCGATTGCGACAACGATACTGTCGAGTTTTCTTGGTTGGGGTCTCGTCACCAATACCTACGCGTCGTGGCTCACCTGGCAGGGTTATCTGTTAAAACCCTTTGGACTCGGTGGAAAGACCGGCGCCTGGGCGTTCGCCAATTTGGGCGTGCTGCTCGCGTTGGTCTTGAGTTTCGTGCTTACTATCTTGTTCTCGCGCACTGAAGTGATCCGCGAGGAGTCCCTCGCCCCAGAGAGTTCAGCCATCGCCTAACGCCAGGTGATGGTTCCCGTCAGGACTTTTTGGTGATGAGTTCGAACGCCCACCACAAAGCCGCGACGAGAAACCCGGTCATCACTACTGCTACTACTGCGCTACTCACACGAATTGTCATCGATCGCTTCGCGTCACGAAAAAACGACAGCGCGGCCAGGCCAATAGAGAACGCCGCGACCACGCCAAGGCACGCCAGCACTGCCACCAAAACCACGTGGCCTAAGAGTGTCCAATCGACGAGAGTTCCAGTCACTGTTCAATCACCTTCACGTCGAGCTACGCAGCAACGACAGTTTTGACTTCGATGGTCTCGGGGTGCTCGCCCCACGCGTCATTCACGTTCCTTGAGTTGATCACGTCGCGCCGCGAGCGGCGAACAAGGAACCACACGTAGGCTCCGGCGACGAGCGCGAGCACCAGCACACCGAACGTCCCACCAATGAGGTGCGCGACGTAATACGAAATCGCTCCGAAGAGCCCGGCGGCGGGCAGCGTAATTATCCACGCCAGTGCTACATCACCGACGAGTCGCCAACGCACCGCCTGACCGGGGGTCCCAACTCCGACGCCCACAATCGAGCCCGTCGCGACGTGCGTGGTCGAAAGGGGAAGTCCCATATGTGACGACGACAGAATCACGGCCGACGACGCGATTTGTGCCGCAAATCCCTCCTGCGGCGTAAGACAAGTGAAACCTTGGCCCATAGTACGGATAATGCGCCATCCACCGAAGAAGGTGCCCAACGCAATTGCAATCGCGCAACAGAATACGACCCACTTCGGCGTCGCAGCGTTTGACGAAAGCGTGCCGTTAGCGATAAGCGCCAGGGTGACGACGCCCATGGTCTTTTGTGCGTCGTTGGTGCCGTGGGCAATCGACAAGAGTGACGACGACCCAATCTGACCAACGCGGTAACCAATCGTCGATGTACTGCGATCGACCTTCGCGGTGAGACGGCGCGCGGAGTAGAGCGCAACAGCTGCCGCGATCAACGCCACCAACGGAGCGAGCCCCGCGGGGATGATGACCTTCGAGAACAGGCCACTCCAGAGCACCGCGTGACCGCCCGACAGCACCAACATCGCGCCAATGACGCCGCCGATAAGGGCGTGACTCGAGCTAGAGGGAATAGCGAAATACCACGTCGTGACGTTCCACGCAATGGCGCCAATGAGACCGGCGAAGATGACCGGCAACGTGACGAGATTCTGTGCGACTAAGGCACTGGCAATCGTGGCGGCAACTTTCAGCGAAAGAAACGCACCGACGAGATTGAAGAGCGAAGCCAGAGCCACCGCGACACGGGGCTTGAGAGCGCCAGTGGCGATGGTCGGTGCAACCGCGTTGGCGGTGTCGTGGAAACCGTTCGTAAAGTCAAAGGCGAGGGCAACCACCACGACGATCACCAGCAACAGCGTGTTATGCATGCCTCCGTTGTAGCAAAGGTATTTTCATTTTCAAAGTAAAAAGGCCCGTTTGCGCACACATTTGTCACAGATTTAACCTTCGGATTACCCAGTTGGTGCGGACGTACTTTTGTCGACGAGTGGCGTCATTTTGACGCCGGGGAGAGCACTACCACCGCACCATGGCGCACCGGGACCACTGGGGGCACAAACGTAGACTGGTCCTGGGTCTGGTGAAGGAGAAGTCATGCGAATCGGTGTTCTCACTGCCGGAGGCGACGCGCCCGGTCTGAACGCCGCTATTCGCGCAATCGGCCAAATGGCGCTGCGAGACGGACACGAGATTATTGGCATCGCGAACGGTTGGGCCGGTCTCGTCGGTGATTTTAAAGGTACCCCGCTTACCGCGAGCGACCTTCGAGGCGTCATTGGCCAGGGCGGCACGTTGCTCGGGACTGCTCGCTACAGCCTCGACAAGCCTGAGGGCGGCCGCGACCTCGTACTCGCCGCTATCGACAAGAATCTTGACGCTCTTGTCGCGATCGGCGGCGACGGCACCCAGCGAATCTCGAATTGGTTGGCTGAGCGCGGTGCCCCGGTCGTGGGCGTGCCAAAGACGCTCGACAACGATCTCCCCGGCACGGAGTACTGCATTGGCTTCGATACAGCCATCAGCATCGTCGCCGAATCGCTCGATCGTCTCCACACGACCGCCATCTCGCATCACCGCGTCATCGTCGTCGAGACAATGGGTCGATCCACTGGCTGGGTCGCGGCGATGGGCGGCCTCGCGGGCGGCGCGGACATGATCGTCATTCCCGAATTTCCCGTCACAATGGACGAGATCGTCGAACACATCAACAAACGTCGAAGCGCCGGCATCGTGTACTCCATCGTCGTCGTCGCCGAAGGCGTCAATCTCAGCACCCTAGGCGGCACCGAGTCTCCGGAACTCTCCGGCGAAGGAATCGGCGTCATTCGACACGCTACGCACGGCGTCGGCCCCTTCGTCGCCGCGAAAATCGAAGAGCGCGGCAGCTTTGAAGTCCGAACAACCGTGCTCGGTCACCTTCAACGCGGCGGCAGTCCCACGGCGCACGACCGCATCTTCGCCACTCGCGTCGGTGCCGCCGCGTACGACGCGGTTATCGCGGGCAAGTTCGGCATGATTCCCGTCGTGCGCGACGACCAAGTTGTACTCACGCCACTTTCCACCGTTGCCGTCGGTCAGCGCAAAGTACCGCGCGAGCTCTACGACCTCTGCGAAGT
>DAIQOO010000038.1:2169-5484 GCA_036787845.1 Acidimicrobiales bacterium | reverse complement strand
CCGACGATCAACCAGCCGAGCGCAAGGCCAACCGCAAAGGGCCACGTCGTCGAAGCCAGGCCCGCGATAGTCGACCCGTGATGATGCGTTGACCGGCCAATTGCTACGAACACCAAAACGACGGCACTATCAACGACTATCCACGTTCGGCCCATAGGTGTGAACACTATCGACAAGCCACGAAAGGCCAATGATCTAGGTCGCTTGGCCCGTGGCGCCACACTACTTAAACTGACGACGTGCACTCCCTCATCATTTTTGTTGCCAAGTACTTCATATTCCTAAGTGTCGTCGTCGTAGGCATCTATTGGTTGAGCGCCAAGGTCAGCGTCAAACTCTCGCTCGCGTGGCAGTTGGTAGCAGGCGGCATTCTCGCCTTGGGACTTTCAGTTCTCGCTGGACATCTCTACTACGACACTCGACCATTCGTGTCGCACCATCTCGTGCCCCTTATTCCTCACGCAGCCGATAACGGGTTCCCCTCTGATCACGCTTTACTCGCCGCATTTCTCGCCTTCACCATGTTCCTCTACTCAAGGCGCGCGAGTCTTCTGCTTCTCATCATCGCGGTGCTTATCGGATGGGCGCGGGTGGCCACTCACATACATAGCCCCATCGACATCGTGGGATCGTTCGTCATTGCGGGCTTGTCGGTCATCATTGTGCATCTCATCGCCACCATCTGGGGCAGCCGACGCGGTGAAGCGGGATGGCGTCAACGGCGATAAGCGCCGTGAGTGCTTCACGCGCGAAGTTCTTCATGGAGCTTTCGTCACTCCTCACGGCACGTAGCACCGCTCGTGCGCACGCGACAGTGACGAAGTACTTCATCGTTGCTCAAAATCAATCGCCAACAGTTAGATTGACCAAAGGACGTTAGGGCGTCAGAACGACGCTTCTAGAAGTGCGCCACGTTGCACTGGAGAACGATGAGCATTGAACAAGGACCCGGCCCCCTTGCCTTGGTGGGCTCTGGCGAGTACCTACCTCAGATGGCCCAACTAGAGGGAAGTCTCATCGCGGGCCGCGCCCCTCGCTACGTTCAACTCGCCACCGCCGCAACGCCTGATGGACCATCAGTCGTGGAACGTTGGCATCAACTGGGCATGGCCCAGGCGGTGCGCCTCGGCGTCGAAGCGGTCATTGTCCCCGTCAACGACCGAGACGACGCGAATAATCCGATGCTCGCGAGCATGATCGAGGGTGCGGGATTGATCTACCTGTCCGGAGGTGATCCCAACTACTTGGCCGAGACTTTGCGCGACACGAAAGTGTGGTCCGCAATTGAGGCGTCGTGGCGAGCGGGAAGCGCGCTCGCAGGTTGCAGCGCGGGAGCGATGGCAATGGGATCGTGGATTCCGTCACTTCGTCATCCCCGTAAGGGCAGTACCGAGGGACTCGGACTCTTGAAGCATCTCGGCGTCATTCCGCACTTCGACGCCTTCGCCGCACGAGTACCCGACCTCTTGACACGTTTCGTTCTTCCGGACGAGTCAGCGATCACGGTGGTGGGCATTGACGAAGAAACCGCACTCGTCGGTGGTCCCACCGAATGGACCGTTCAAGGTCGCCAGAGTGTCTGGCATTTGAGCACCCAAGGCCGAGAAGAACTGCCAAGTGGTGCCACCTTCACCACGCGCGGGTAGGAGTAATCGCGACGTAATCAGGCGCGCGTCACCAATCGATTAGCGCGCCGCGACTTTATCTAGGTGGTATCGAATCTGAATTGATGCCGCGGCGCCTTCACCGACCGCCGACGCCAACTGCTTCGTTGATCCGTGCCGGACGTCCCCGGCGACGAAGACGCCCGGAACGTTGGTGCGAAACTGTTCATCACTGATGATGAAGCCACGCTCGTCGAGTTCAAGGACACCGTTAAGAAACACGGTGTTGGGATCGAGTCCAATGAACACGAACGCGCCCGAGGCGTCGTGCTGACTTCGCTCGCCGGCCGCTCGATCTTCGAGCTCCACGTGCTCTAACTTGCCGTTCTCGCCCGATTGGAACTTGACGACTTTCGTGTTCAAGATGACCGACATCTTGGGATGCGCGAGGACTTTGTCTTGCAACAACCGACTTCCGGCCAATTTTTCGGAGTACTCAACCACCGTGACGTGATTAGCGAACTGCGTCAGGAAGAGTCCTTCTTCCAACCCGCTATTACCGCCGCCAATGACAACAACTTCTTCGGCCCCGCGATAGAACGGTCCATCGCACGTGGCGCAGAAATGAATGCCCGCGCCAATGAGGTCGGCCTCCCCTTCTGCGTCAGTGCGGCGATAGACCGATCCCGTCGCGACAAGTACCGCTCGAGCCCGGTACGAGTCGCCCGTCGCGATGGTGACCGTGACGCAATCGCCGTCACCAACGACACTCGTCACGGCGACGGCTTGGAGAATCTCCACGCCGTATCGCTCCGCTTGACGGCGCATCCGATCGGCCAATTCAACTCCCGCGACTCCGTCGGGGAATCCCGGATAGTTGTCAAGGCGCTCGGTGATGCCCGCTTGACCGCCCGGCGCCGACTTCTCAATGATCAGCACACTCTGGTTTTCGCGGGCGGCGTAAATCGACGCGGTCAAACCAGTAGGGCCGCCGCCAACGATGATCACGTCATAGGTCGACGACTTCGCCGAGCGCGAGAGACCGAGCTTGTCGGCTAATTCATCGTTGCCCGGTTCTATGAGGTGCGAGCCGTCGGGAAAGACAATGGTGGGAATAGATCGACTCCCGCCGTTGATTTTTTCGACCAACTCGATCGCCTCGGGGTGTTGTTCGAGGTCAATCCAGTCGTAGGCGATGCGCTGATCAGCGAGGAACGTCTTCGCCCGGCGACAGTCGGGGCACCAGCGCGCGCCAATAACGGTGATGGTATCGGGTGAAAGTTCCATCTCTCCTCCACGGTGTGACGATCATGCGACTCTCAACGCCGTTTGGTCACTTTAGTTGTCGACACGGTGTCGGTTCGTCGCAATATTCTCTGTATTTGGGCTTCGCTCTTGACGAACCTCACTAGTCGTCGAGTGTCCCTCTAGAACAGCGCGCTGGCCTAGCGTGAACGCTATGCACGGCGCACTCAGCTTGAGTCATGCCCTCGCGATACTCTTCGCACTCCTCACGGCCTTCACCAACGCCGTCGCCCTCACGACCCAGCACATCGCGAGTACGAGGAAACTCGATCACACGTCCAACTGGCGACTCATACTCTTCCTCTTTCGCCAGCCGCTCTGGCTCGTCGGCTGGCTCGCGCTCTTTGGATCGCTGATCTTCCAGGCCTTAGCGTTGCACTTTGGCCCTATTTCAGAGATACAGCCA
>DAIQOO010000038.1:0-2069 GCA_036787845.1 Acidimicrobiales bacterium | reverse complement strand
CGGTCGAATTGGCGCGTCAGCCTTTGGAATGCCCGTCATTGAACTACGCACCACCGGGCGAACATCCGGCGTGACTCGTACGACGATGCTGACGGTGCCCGTCGTCGACGGCGATCGACTCGTTCTCGTCGCGTCAAAGGGAGGTAACGACCGAGACCCTGACTGGTTCTTGAATCTCGTCGCTCACCCTGACGTCGAAGTGACAATAAACGGCGAACGACGAAAGTTGCGCACTCGTGTCGCGACGTCAGACGAAAAGACTGAGTTGTGGCCGCGAGTCGTCGCGACCTATAAGTCGTACGCCAGTTATCAACGACACACCAAACGCGACATTCCACTCGTCATTTGCGAACCACGTTAAATCTCGGAGTGCCCCGGCTGGATTCGAACTTGACCTACGAGAGCCTGGTCGATTCTCTTCGCATTGGAGGGTCGTCTCGAACTCTTCATCTTGGTCATTAACCTTGGTGTCCCGTGACTATCCTCGTCGACCTTCAAGAGGTCACCCTCGAAGGCGCCGACCGAACTCTGTTAGAGAATCTGTCGTTGACCATTTCCTCGGGAGATCGAATCGGTGTGGTGGGCATTAACGGCGTTGGCAAAACAACGTTGCTCAGGATTATCGCCGGGACGCTGAGTCCGGACTCAGGCACTCTTCGTCGTGGGCGTGACGTGCGCGTTGGTTTCTTGGAGCAGATACCTACGCTGCCCACCGGCACGGTTCGAAAAACTCTGGGCAGCGGATGGAAAGTCGACGCCGCACTGGACCGCCTCGGGATGCTCGGCGAAGCCGACGTCGAAACGAAAAACCTCTCCGGTGGTCAACTCAAGCGCGTCGCGCTCGCTCGCGTCTTCAGCGAGGACCTTGGGGTGCTCATCCTCGACGAGCCAACGAACCACTTGGATCTCAACGCCATCCAGTGGCTCGAACAGCAGATCAAAAGTTTCAAAGGCGCCGTGGTCTTAGTAAGCCACGATCGTTTCCTCCTCGATCAGGTCACGACGCGAATGGTCGAAATCGACCGAGGAAAAACGTACGTTCACGCGGGCGGCTATTCCCAATTCCTCGAGGCCCAAGCAGAACGCGAAGAGCACGCGGCTACGGCCGAACAGATTCGCCGCAACCTCGCAAGAACTGAGTTGGCGTGGCTTCGCCGAGGCGTCAAAGCTCGCGCCACAAAGCCCCAAGCCCGACTCGACGCCGCGAAACGCCTCTTGGCGACTCGACCAGAAGCCGCCGCGCGAGTCGGGTCACTCGACCTCGTAACCAACGTCCCCAGACTCGGCAACACGGTGATTAAGGCACATCAAGTCTCCTTCGCCTACGAAGGTGAAGAGCCAATCCTTCACGACGTCACCCTCGACCTCGGACCCGGAGAGCGCGTCGGCGTCGTCGGTCCCAACGGTGCGGGTAAGTCGACGTTCATTAACCTGCTCGCCCAACTCCTCTCACCTTCGAGGGGAACGGTGAAACGCGGACCCACCGTCGTGGCTTCGCACCTCGAACAGAGTGGTGGTGGTTTCGATTTGGAAGCGACGGTCCAAGAACTCGTCGCCGGGCCACGGGGAATTCCCGGTTCACCCGACGACGTCGCGCTCATGAAGCGGTTTTGGTTCACTGGGGCCGTGCCAATGACGAAAGCCAAGGACCTCTCGGGCGGCGAGCGGAGGCGACTGCAGTTGCTTTTGGCCCTCTCATTGCGCCCGAACGTCCTGTTCCTCGACGAACCAACCAACGATCTCGACCTCGAGACCATTCGACTTGTTGAGGAGTTCTTGAGTCAGTGGCCCGGAACACTGGTGGTTGTCTCGCACGATCGCACGTTCCTCAGTCGTACGACGGACCGCCTTCTCGAGGTTCAGACCAGCGGAACGATAGTTGAGGTTCCCGGCGGCATCGACGCGTGGATTGAGCAAACCACCAATAGCCTCGCCAGTGGGCCAGTGCCCACTGGAGCAAGTGCGCCCGTCGCGAATTCAAACGTCCCGCTCGGACGCCAGATTCGCGACGCCGAAAAAGAGATGGCACGTCTCGAACGACGACGGTCGGTAATAACGGAGAAAATCGT
>DAIQOO010000142.1:0-4005 GCA_036787845.1 Acidimicrobiales bacterium | reverse complement strand
TTCGCCACCTCAAACATCGATGACGCTATAAAGAAGGCAACTGACCTCGGAGCGACCGTGACGACGCCCGCGATGGAAGTGATGGAGCTCGGCAGCATGGCCGTGCTGGTTGATCCAACAGGCGCGTCGTTCGGGCTGTGGCAACCCGGGACATTCAATGGATTTGGCGTGATGTACGAGCCCAACGCGCCGGGATGGTTCGATCAGGCGTCCGATGATCCCAAAGCCGCCGCAACGTTCTACGCCGGCGTCACGGGACACGAGGTCAATGAACCCGAGACGGACATGAGAGTCTTGCAAAACGGGGATCAGTGGTTCGCGAGTATCTCGCAGGCAGAGACCGGCGGTGCCCCTCGGTGGATGCCAATCTTCGTTGTCGACTCGCTACAGCGAATCCACGAGGTCGTCCCCCGCCACGGTGGCGCCATCGTTATTGATGAGATGCCGGTTCCCGGAAGCGCGATTTGTGTCTTTAGCGAGCCCGTCACTGGCACCTTGATGACGGTTATGTCAGCCGGAGATCACCCCAGCTAAACCCGCGACTCACGTGACGCTCTCGCGGCGCTTTGCGAGATTCACAATTACGACGCCCGTTGAGCTCGTGTTGATGTCTGGCCTCGCGAGATGGTTTTTCAGACCATTGACGAGTTCGCCCAACAACTTTGGAGCATTCCTGCTCCGCGAAGGGATCCCAACGACGTTCCTCGCCGCGACGAACATCAGAAGCACTCGTTTTGCCGCATTTACTGTAGTAGGGGCAATATAGTCAAAATTGACTACACCGCCGTGACGCAAAAACCGTGAAAAATAGGCACTATTAATCAAAACAGAATAATTTTTTGATTAGTTTTCACTTGCGTTTTCACCCTTTCATAAGGTTAAATGTTAGGTAGCTAAAACAAAGTGAATGCATTTTGTTTTGTCCATACCGGACGGTAAAGAATCAGATGCGGAGTTTCGAAATGAAGAAGAGTCTCTATAAGTACGGCATCGCCGTGGCCACGGTTTCGTTGCTAATGACCGCCTCGTTGCAAAGTGTGTCATCGGCGGGAGATGGCACCAATGGTGGACCAGGCAAGACCAATGAGCCGACCTTCCAAGGAAGCGGGCCATGGCAGGTCGACAATAATACCGCAACAGTCGCTAGGGCCTGTAGCGCCTCGGCGGCTACTGCGGATACTGCGTCATGCAGCGCGCTCGTATTAGGCATGAACACGGCGACCGGTCAAAGTCCATTTGCAAGCACGGTGGGCGCCGCGGCTGGGAACGGGAAGAATTCCCCATCGCCAAACGACACCTTCGCCAATAACTACTACGCGTTAAGCCCCGCGCAGATCATCAGCGCGTACAATTTCCCTACAACAAATTCGACCGGCGCACTTCCGGGCACCGGAAAGACCATCGCCATCATTAACGCGTACGACGATCCCAACATTGCCGCGGACCTCGCTACCTTTAACTCTCAGTTCGGAATTCCTCAGTTAGCGTCGTGCACCATCACACCAACGAGCGGCCCCTGCTTTCAGAAAGTCAGCGAAACGGGAGGGACTTCATATCCCAGATACGACCAAGGATGGGCGATGGAGATAAGTCTCGACGTGGAGTGGGCCCACGCGATCGCTCCAGGGGCGAGCATCCTTCTCATTGAAGCGACGTCCAATGGCTGGAGCGACCTGATGAGGTCAATCACCTACGCCTCCTCTCACTCGCAGTACGTTTCGATGTCGTTTGGAGGACCAGAAGGTAGCATCGACAAGTCGTACGACTCAGCTTTCACTAACGCCAACGTCAGTTACTTCGCGTCGTCTGGCGACACCGGACTTGGGGCACAGTATCCCTCGACATCGCCAAAAGTGATTTCTGTGGGCGGAACAACGCTGAATCTGACGTCGTCGGGAACTATTTCTTCGGAGACGGGATGGGTCAGTAGTGGAGGCGGATGTAGTACCTACGAGACTGCGACCTCGTCTCAAGCTGCGTACCCCACATACGCCCAAGTCAACTGTGCTGGCAAGCGAGCGACGCCTGACGTTGCAGCAAACGCCGACCCCAACACTGGTGGGTTCGTCTATAACTCCAATAACTACGGCGGCACGACAGGCTGGTTCACGGTCGGTGGGACAAGTCTCGCCACTCCTATCTGGGCTGCTCGTGCTGCCAATACCGGGGTAGTGGTGAATCAGGCCTACATCTATGGAGCGAACAGCATCAGGTTCAACAACATCGCGCAGGGCGGCAACTCGGCCGGGTGCCTGGTGGGCTTCTCCCTGAGTTGTGGTTTGGGCAGCTGGAATAATTAATTGCGAGGACTTCGACTTTGGTCTGGAGAAGTTGCTTAACGTCGGCTCCGGTTTGCCTTGATTATCAGCCGGATACCAACGCAGAAGAAAAGCAAACGCGTCACGCTCGAATGTCCCTAATTCGCACGATACATCGTCATTGCTCCTGTCCAACGCGACCAGAAGATGCGAAGACTAGTCACGACATCCCCGCTAAAGACGACCCTTTCTCTACATGGCAAATTCAAACATGTTGACGACAAGGAGCAGAGAAGCAAGTTCGAAGTGCGCTACGTCCACGAAAGTGATGTCGCAACTCCACTACTCATCGGGACTTTTGGGCCAACGTCTTCTCAATTCATGAGATTCAAAACGTCGCGATCACGGGCTTGCGCGACTCCGGGCAGCGACGCCTCCAAGGACCGGGGCTTAGCCATTTTCGAATGATTAGACCCCACAACTTGAACCGAGCGAGTTCTGAATTGTCATTTTGTTCTGAGCGCCGCTCGGAAAGCGAAATCGGCGCACTTCGATTTTTTCGTCGACGGGGAAATAATTCTGATCGCGTTCTGAAATTCGAACCCACGCGGCCATATCACTTTCCGACTTCTTTCACGCCGCGTAGCCACCTCAACTTTTTTAGATCAACGATTGCCCGTAATTTCAGTGGCCGCGAGGTGTCGTTCCGTGCAGTGCCGGACAAGACGAGTTGCGCAACCCTGGCCCACGGAGCGAACCGGTGAACCCCTCAGTCGGGACCAATGGGAGGGCGATTCAACAAGGCTCCCTCTCTAAGCAACCAACTGACGACAGCAGGGTCAACTGCTCCGTTGACTCGATCCTTCCTCGCAGAAAGCCGAAGGATCGTTCATTGCTCCCGTATCGAATCGTCGACCGCGGTTCACGACATGTCGTTTCCTTGAAGTCGATTGACCCCAACTTTCTAGATCAAAGTGGGGCGCTGTAGTTCACTCAATCGCGCAATGACACGCGAGATCGAAGTGACGCAACGACATCTCACAAAGACCGCGATCTGGTTCGAGTGATCCAAAGATGGGATCCAATTCATTCGGACACGAGGGCCGGGACGTAGCGCCAATTTATTCGACTCGAGTTGCCTCAGAAATTGTTTACCTTGGCAGTCCACTCGAGATGTAATCACGATCGCGAATCAGCCAATGTCGTTTTCGAATCCAAAAACTGGCACTGCCGTAATGGCCCCGCCTGGCGAATCACGATTCGATCGACCGAGGAACTTCTTAGGTCAACGTCACGACGATAACGACTCGGCGGTTCGTCGCTCGACCAGCTGCCGTGGCGTTCGACTTTGTTGGCATCGCTTGGCCCATGGACTTGACGGGAGTGACCAGTGCATCAGAGTACGCAATTGCCATCAGCTGCTGAATCAGGTACGTCGACACTGACGCGGCCCGACTACGACCGCGAGCCAGGTTCTGCGCCTTCGTACCATGACTGTCACTGAAGCCGGTAACGCTAATCGATACCGAACCCTCAATAATGAGCGCCTGCACAAAATTCGCAATCTGCGTCCTCATCGACGCCGTCAACTTCATCGTCGTCGATGAGAAGTTGGTCAACGTCAGGGTGAGACTTGGCGCTGGCGGTACCACGACACCAACCGCAAACGAGGTGAGTGACTGTTGAGCACTAGCAAATCCTTCAACCATCGCGGTGTAGTTGCCGGTCGCAAAGGGTGTCGGGAACG
>DAIQOO010000141.1:0-4020 GCA_036787845.1 Acidimicrobiales bacterium | reverse complement strand
CTCGGCGACATCTTGGGGCGCGTGCGCATCTTCAACTTGGGCTTCGCCGTATTTTCCGTGGCGTCGATGCTGCTCGCCCTTGATCCGTATCGCGGTAGCTCCGGTGCCCTCTGGCTCGTGTTGTGGCGTCTCGTGCAAGGCGTCGGCGGCGCGATGCTCTTCGCGAACTCGAGTGCCATCCTCGTTGACGCCTTCCCCGTCGAGCAGCGCGGCCTTGCGATGGGCATCAACCAAGTCGCCGCCATTGGCGGCTCGTTCATCGGGCTGATCGCCGGTGGTTTACTCTCCATTAGCGACTGGCGACTTATCTTTTGGGTCTCGGTTCCCTTTGGCATCATCGGCACCGTCTGGGGCTACATGAGTCTTCGCGACAACGGCGTACGCTCGTCGGCCACGATCGACTGGTGGGGCAACCTCACCTTCGCCGTGGGGCTCACGTCAATCCTGGTGGGCATTGTGTACGGCATTCAGCCCTACACCACGCACTCAATGGGGTGGACCTCGCCCACCGTGGTGACCTCGTTCGTCATTGGTGTTGTCTTTCTCATTGTGTTTTTCATCATCGAGACCAAGGTCGACGCGCCGATGTTTAATTTACGGCTCTTTCGAATTCGTGCCTTCTTCACCGGCAGCGTCGCGGGATTACTTGTGGCGATCGCTCGAGGCGGTCTGCAATTCATGCTCATCATTTGGCTACAGGGTATTTGGCTGCCACTTCACGGCTTCAACTATTCGCAGACGCCTCTGTGGGCGGGCATCTTCTTGTTACCCCTTATGGTCGGCTTCTTGATCGCGGGCCCGATCTCGGGCTTTCTCTCCGATCGACACGGCGCGCGCATACTCTCAACGACGGGACTGAGCGTCTTTGCGCTGAGCTTTGTCGGACTCCTCCTCGTTCCCACCAACTTCGCCTACTGGATATTCGCGGTGCTGGTGTTCTTGAATGGCGTCGGAGGCGGCATGTTCTCCGCGCCGAACGCGGCGGCGATCATGAACAGCGTTGCGCCCGATCAGCGCGGCGCCGCCGCGGGAATACAAGCGGCCTTCATGAACACCGGCATGGTGCTCTCCATTGGCGTCTTCTTCTCCCTCATGATCGTGGGTCTCACGAACACGTTGCCCACGACACTCTTTAAGGGCCTTACCTCGCACGGCGTAGCGCTGGGTCAAGCGCACGCCCTGGCGAATCTGCCAGCCGTGGGCAGTCTCTTCTCATCGTTCTTGGGCATCAACCCACTAAAGAGCCTGCTCGGAAGCCAAGCGGTCGCCCACGTCACGCACATCCAGTGGTTGACGATGACGGGCAAACACTTCTTTCCCGATCTGTTGCAAGCTCCCTTTCACCACGGTCTGGTAATCGTCTTCACCGCGGCGATAGTGCTCTCGGTGATTGGCGCACTCTTCTCCGCCTTTCGCGGCAAGCGCTACATCTACCAACACCAACCATTGGGTAAGTACGTCAGTGACCTCGCTGAAACATCGGGCGCGGTGCCGGGCGAGATCGCCCTCGACAGTGAGGTGGTTCGATGACCCAAATTGAGAGTCCCCTCACCGCTGGCCCTACCGCGGCACGGCTTCGCTTCGTGCTCGTGCGCCTGGCTCGAACCCTTCGCCGCGTGAGTCAGTCCACGCTCACGCCTTCGCAGGTCTCCGCGCTCGCCACAGTGGAAGACTTCGGGCCACTGCGCATCAGCGCGTTGGCGACGCACGAAGCCATGGATCCATCAGTCGCGACTCGAGTTGTGGCAAGCCTCGAAGTTCTAGGTCTCCTGATACGAACTGACGACCCCGGGGACAAGCGCGCGAGTCTCGTCGACCTCAGCGAGAGCGGTCGACGCGCGCTCATCGAGTTGTGGAACGAACGAACGCTAGGACTGAATTCGCGACTCGAGCGCCTGACGCAGAAAGAACGTCACGCCGTCGAAACCGCACTACCGGCATTAGAAAAATTGGCACGCGACAACTGACGACGACGCGTCGCGCTTTTCCCCATTTAGGCCAGGGCAGCGTCCAAGGTAATCGTCGTTCCCGTCAGCGCCTTACTCACCGGACAGCCCAGCTTGGCGGCGTTGGCAGCCTTCACGAACTCTTCTTCGTTGAGACCACTTAGCTTGGCGCGAACACGAATCGCTATCTCTGGAATGCGAAAACCACCCGCGGGGTCTGGTCCAAGTCGAACCTCGACGTCGACGACGAGCGATTCGGGCGTGCCCCCGGCCGAGGCGATGCCCGCCGAGAGGGCCATCGAGAAGCAAGCGGCGTGAGCCGCGGCGATCAGTTCTTCTGGGCTTGTCGTACCGTCAGCCTCTTCAGCGGTTCGCTTGGGAAACGAGACGTCAAAGGTCGCCAGACCGCTGCTCACTAGTTCAACTTGGCCGGATCCGTCTTGTAGACCACCGGTCCACGTGGTGCGCGCTTTGCGTGTTGGCATCGGTCACTCTCTCTCTTAAGTTGTTTCACGCATACTACGTTCGCGAACAGCCAACGGCGACAGAAATCAAGCAATGAGACCGCACTACAAAGGAGCGCCGAACTAACGCGCCGACCTAATTGGGATCGGCGAAGCGGGCGACCGTGAAGGCGATGGTCGTGGGCACGCTTAAGGCAAAGACCACCAACATTAGGGTGACTATGACGAGCGACGACCCTCGGGTGTGATCGTGCACGAAGGCGAACTCAATCATCCCCGCCGTTATGACGTAGGCGAGCAGGGCCCATTTGAAGACTGTCGTGAAGGTCCCCCACGCGAAGACTTTCAATCGTGAGAGTTGCACCGCCGCCACGATGAGCAGCCCGATAGCTACGCACAACAGCGTCGTGGCGAGCGCCAGGGGCGCGACGCGCGGCGCGTAGGAAGCGAGCAGAATCCCACCAACGACGACGAGACCAAGGGCACCAGTACTGAACCAGCCAATCGGCGGGTAGGGGCGATCGGCGTCGGGCATTGGGGGCGATGAACTGGCACTACTCATCTTGACCCCAATCTCGTCATGATGATCAAGGTCGCAATCTGCATGATGCCGGTGATGCCGGCGGTGTAGATGAACCGCTTCATCAGTCGCCCTATTCGCTCGCCATTGGGTACCGGCTTATTCATCTCGTAGAGCACGGCGATATTGGCGGGTTCGAGGATTCCCAGGGCGACGACCGCCATAACGCCCACCACGCACATCGACACCACGAGCCACGCGTGATTCGGGTTTGACGCCGAGAGATTGCCCATTGAACGAGCTACCTGGAATCCGGTCGCGAGCGTCATCATGACGACCGTGGGCATGATGATGACCATCTTGGGCATAAATCGAGCGGAAAACTCCGCCCTTGAAGGAATCGAAAGCCGTCCAAGGATGGGACCGATGACCAGTCCTACGAAGAGGTCGATCCCCGTCCACAATCCCCCGCCAACGACGTGGTTAAAGACCAATCCCCACTGCCAGTTAAAGCCAATGGAGAACGCGACGAAGAGAACCGCCGCTCCAACGATTGGTAGGCCGCGAAGCGGCACGACCTGAATCTTCGGGCGATCAAGTGGGGGCATGAAATGCGCCGCTGCGGCGGGCGCCATCGTCTCTTCGCTCACGCAACCCCTTACTCTTCTCTTTCAGAGAAACTTACTCACCAAGGGACGCTGATGCCGGGATTTTCTGACCATCGACGACAATTGCCTGAAAATATTCCTTGAGCAGGCGAGATAATTTCCGCTGGAAAAACGACGGTGTCTCTGTCATGCTGATGCGATGGCGACAATTAGTACACACGACGACGGCATGCCCGACTGGATCGACGTCATGGTCGAAACACCAGAACAGCATCATGAACTCAGAGCGTTCCTGAGTGCGCTCTTCGATTGGTCGTGGGAGGTTGGCACTCCCGAGATGGGCTACTACTCACTCGCGTTGCACAATGGCGCACCAGTGCTCGGTCTTGGCCAGAGCGAAGGGTCGCACGGTCGGACCACGACGTACTTCGCCACCTCAAACATCGATGACGCTATAAAGAAGGCAACTGACCTCGGAGCGA
>DAIQOO010000140.1:0-4022 GCA_036787845.1 Acidimicrobiales bacterium | reverse complement strand
ATCGTGACCATAAATGGGGTGACGTTGTTCACGACGAACACGAGCATTGTTGACCCGATCCCATTGGGTGGAGCTTGGTACGACGTCCAGGTGATTGCGGTAAACCTTGACGGTCTTTCGTCGCCCCAAGTTGAGATTAACGTCAACATCCCATAGTTATCGAGAGGGAAAGGTCATGTCGCGGACATCCTCGCGGCGCAGCCGTGAGGAGCGTGGTCGCTGAGGTCCCACCAACGATGCTGGCAGCTTGCGCCTATGGAGAACCTCCCGATTCTTGGCGGCCGTGGAGAACCAACGATGGACCACGGTGAAGGTGCCTGGCCGTGGACGAGCTTTCGAGAAGGGGAATACCCGTGCGATGTGTGTCTCATCTTGTGAGGGGAGAGTGATTCAGGCTTAACGCTGAAAACCGGTATTTGATGTGGCAATTATTGGTCAGCCGTGCGCTCTTAGTTTGCGGGAGCCCCGTTCGACGAGTGCGTAGCATGTGCGAAGTTGTATGGCGGGGAGGTGAAACAGTCCAATTCGTAGCGTGACACCACCGCGACACTAAACAAAAGAAGGCCACGGAATAATCAAGAAAAAACTGGAAGGTCGAACATCAATGAACAACCGGCGATTCACCAGTTGTTCCCTACGCTTCAAACTTGGAGCGGGCGACGAGAATCGAACTCGCGTTCTCAGCTTGGGAAGCTGATGTTCTGCCGCTGAACTACGCCCGCGTGCGCTCAGACTTCGTCGCAACCTTAATGATTACACGGATTCTCACGTGGCCACTTGTAACCGGCACTACCCAATCTTGACCGGTGTTACGCGCCCACTAACGCCCAACTAACGCCCAAGGTCGCAGCCATGACCACTGGCAGCGCCAAGCGTGTTTGGTCAATCTCCAAGCTTTCGTGGCGCGCCTTCGGTAGTCCCAGCTTTACGGCATGCTCCTCGCATTAGACAATTCCGATGCCCGATTTAACGGGCTCGAAAACGTAATCCTAACGATGATGAATTGGTCGGTTCTGCACTGGGGGACACGCCTGCGCGATTTTGGATCCGAGAATAGCCCTCATGGCACCATTGAATTGTTTGTGATCTTTGATGGCTTCTTGAATCATTCGGTGGGTGCGCTCTTGTCGGTCCTTGAATCTGATGCAAAGCGCGAGAATCCTGATACAGGAAACTTGAGATTAGCTGAGCAACTTATTCTTTGCTTTGGCAAATTCCTCTTCGGAGATTACCCCTTGGTCATGTAGGTCTTTTAAGTTCTTAAGCGCTTCGGCAATGCTCTTTGATTCGATTGACTCCGAATTACTGGGTACGACTTCTGGAACGGTGGGCCGTATTGACTCCACTTCAGCGAGAAACTTCTTTGACAATGCAGCTTTTTCGCCCCATGCAATTTGTTGGCCAGATCCCATGACCTACGTCATAAAGGCTTGACTCTGGCCGCTGCCACAGGCACAACGACTGCTGAACTCATGCACCGTGTGGGGCACTCTTCAGCCAGTGCAGCACTTCGCTACCAGCACGCCACGAAAGACCGAGACCGAGTACTTGCTGACGCTCTTTCGGCACTTGTCAAGCCAGCGAGCGTAATTCCGTTTAAGCGAGAATCAAGAGCTGAGGATTAGCCGACGTACCCGCTAGCCAGGGCTCGAGGTGAGCAGTAATAACGCGGGGTTTCAGGGTTTCCTAAATTGGTTCGGCGCAATCTTCTTAACGATTGGTGGGGATTAACGGTGGACAACTGTTGACACCGATTTGACACCGGTATACTTCCCTGTTACACCTCAAGCGTGGCGCTACACCTCAAGTGTGGCGTTGTCACCGCATGTTTCGGGGGTCTAAATGAAAGACAGTCCTCACCATGGGAACTGCGGCGCCTTTTTCGGTTCGACACTGAGTTCAGTCGTTGTGCTCGGACTCGCGCCGGTTCTTCTGTTGGCGGGGTTGGTCGTCATCCCTGCATCTCCCGCTTTTGCGCCCCCGCCGGCGGCCTCGTTCACCCTCGGTGGCACGCCGGTCACCTCCGGCTCCGGCAACGCTTTCACGGTCTCCTTAGCGGTACCCACGCTCTACCCTGCACCTACGGGCAGCGTGACGATTACTGACAACGCCGGTACTCCGGGCTCGTGCACCACGACGCCTAGCTGGTTTCGCTCGACGATAAATTCACCGACGGGCTACGACACGTACATCGAATGTCGGGGCCCAGTCGGCTGGACAAGTTCCTAAGGGAATCCGTGAAGGTCAGAGCAAGATTGGTGTCGAAGAAGTTTTTATTATTGGTCGGACTCCTGACAATGGCAGGCACTTGGCTGACTGTCGTTCCAGCGGCGGCGGTTCAGTCCGTCGCGATTACAACCACTCCATCCCTGTATCCCTCCTTCAGCTCGGGTATCACCGACTATGTGAGTCGGTGCATACCCGGCTCGCCACTCGAGGTTTCGGTGAGCTCGCCGAGCGGAACCACAGTGTCAGTGGACAACGAGCCAGCTGCCCCGGGTTCCTTCTCGACGGCGATCGGCGTCACCACTGGACAGAGCTTTCTCATCGTTGTGAACGAGTCGGGCGTGGCACAAGCTGTCTATACGGTTCGTTGCTTGCCGCTTGACTTCCCGACGTGGACCTCGCAGAGAACTGGCTCGACTCAGGCTCAGTGGTATGAGGTGCTTCTATCCGGACCGTCTTACTACGTCGCCATGTTTGATAATGACGGGGTGCCGGTGTGGTGGTTGTCGGTTCCGCCTTCAACGCTCGCCACTTTCCTACCCGACGGCAACATCGGTATAACCCTGAGCAGCAATGGAACCGGGGACTACATGGCTGGCGGTGCGGCTGAATACAATTTACAAGGTGATATGGTCGGGAGCCTTTCCACCTTCGATCAGACCAGCGACCTCCATGAGCTGGTGCAACTGTCTAACGGGAACTTCCTCGTTTTTACGGACGTCGTCAAATCGGGAGTGGACCTGAGCTCGTGGGGCGGGCCGTCCAACGCATCCGTGTGGGACCCGATTGAACAAGAGTTCACCCCGACGGGCGCGCTGGTGTGGTCGTGGGACACCCTCGCGCACATCTCGCCGTCGGAGGTCGATCCGCAGTGGTACTCAACGATCATTGGCGGACCGGTCAAGGGTGCTTACGACGTCTTTCACGAAAACTCCATCGACAGCAACGGCGGAAACGACTTACTCATCTCCTACCGCTACCTCAATGCTGTTGTCGATATCAACATGAACACCGGGAGCATTAATTGGAAACTCGGGGGTAGCACCACGCCGCAAAGCTTGACCGTAGTGGGAGATTCAGTGTTTGCCTCGGGAAGTGGTTTCTCTGGTCAACACGATGCCCGGTTCATGCCTGACGGTTCAGTCACCGTCTATGACGATGCCAGTCTCGATAACCATCTTCCGCGCGCAGTGCAATACGCTATCAACGAGTCAGCAAAAACGGCCACACTCGAAGAACAAATCACCGACCCGTCAATCACGAGTTCGCCATGGACTGGTAGCGCGCGCAAACTTCCGGGCGGAGACTGGGTTGTTGCCTGGGGGGGCGACCCGCTCATTGGTGAATACACGGCCTCTGGTAGTTCGGTCTTCAAGCTGACTTTGTGGTCCTATCGTGTGATCCCTATTCTCCCCGGAGTCCTTTCCGCCGATACATTGAACGCTGATATGGATGCCCAGTACCCCTCGACGGCGACCATCATCCCCCAGAGCGTCGCCTTCTACCCCGACGGCACCTACACGGCCACCACCACCAGCGACTCGGCGCCCTTCACCAACGGCACCTACCAGCTTTACGCCCAGGGCAGCGGCGCCGGCACGATCGCCTTCGCCAGCACCACCCTCGGCGTGTGCACCGTGGACTCGACCAGCGGCCTGGTGACATTCGTCACGTCCGGCGCGTGTGACCTCACGGCCGACGCCGGGCCCGCCGGCGTCTACGCCGACAGCGGCCCCACGGGCTTCACCGTCACGGTGAAGGGCACGCCCAGCGCGCCGAGCATCAGCAACCTCCCC
>DAIQOO010000037.1:10404-14730 GCA_036787845.1 Acidimicrobiales bacterium | reverse complement strand
AGTCGAGATCGCCTCGCTGTTCATTTTCACGACACCTACGGCCAAGGACTAGCCAACGCTCTGGTCGCCCTCCAACATGGGGTCACGACAGTGGACGCTTCGGCTGGCGGACTCGGTGGATGTCCGTACGCGGGTAGCGCGACCGGCAATCTGGCAACCGAGGATTTGGTGTGGCAACTCCACGGACTTGGTATCGAGACCGGTGTCGATTTAGAAGCACTTTGTCGTACGAGTCTTTGGATGGCCACGCTACTGGGCCGGCCCAGTCCGTCACGAACGGTCAGAGCACTGGCTCCGTCCCTTGAGTAACGCTGGATTGCTTTCGAACGATTTGCTAAGAGTGAGTAGACCGATGTTCGCAACTGTGACGGGAGTGTAGATGGACAAAGTCGTGGATTCAACGGCGCAAGCCGTGCAAGACATAAGAAGCGGATCTTCGTTAGCCGTGGGGGGCTTTGGGCTGTGCGGTATCCCGACTGCACTCATTGCGGCGCTCCTCGCGAGCGACGCCACCGATCTTGAGACCGTCAGCAATAACTGTGGCGTCGACGGATGGGGTCTCGGTATGCTGCTCGCCGCCAAACGAATCCGGCGTACGACTGGATCGTACGTTGGCGAAAACAAGGAGTTTGAGCGACAATTTCTATCCGGTGAACTTGAAGTTGAATTAGTGCCACAAGGCACCCTGGCCGAGAGACTTCGTGCGGGAGGGGCGGGTATTCCCGCCTTCTACACGCCCGCTGGCGTGGGTACCCAAGTCGCAGAGGGCGGACTGCCCTGGCGCTTTGACGGCGCGGGCGGCGTGGCGCTGGCGTCACCCGCAAAGGAAGTCCGTGAGTTCGACGGACAGCGCTACGTCCTCGAGTTAGGAATTCGAACAGACTTTGCGCTGGTGCATGCCCGATACGGAGATCGTCACGGCAATCTCATCTACGAAAAGAGCGCCGCGAATTTCAACCCGCTCTGCGCCGCCGCCGGACGACTCACCATCGCCGAGGTTGAGGAGTTGGTGGAACCAGGAGAGTTGGACCCAATGGCGGTGCACACCCCGGGGATATTCGTGCAACGCGTCGTGCACACCCCTGGCATCGAAAAGCGAATCGAGCGAAGGACGGTGACCCAGTGAGTGCGTTGAGCCGAGATCAGTTGGCAGCACGAGTTGCTAGAGAACTCCGAGACGGCCAATACGTGAACCTGGGCATCGGACTGCCGACACTGGTGCCCAACTTCGTGCCCGATGGCACGCACGTCGTGTTGCACTCGGAAAACGGAATACTCGGGGTGGGTTCGTACCCTCGTGAGGACGCGGTTGATCCGGACCTGATCAACGCCGGCAAAGAGACCGTGACGATTGTGCCCGGGGCCTCCTTTTTTGACTCGGCGACATCGTTTGGCATGATCCGCGGCGGTCACGTTGACGTCGCCATACTCGGCGCCATGCAGGTGTCGAGCACGGGCGATCTGGCGAACTGGATGATTCCCGGCAAGATGGTGAAAGGTATGGGTGGCGCGATGGACCTCGTTCATGGGGCGAAACGAGTGATCGTGATGATGGAGCACTCGGCGAAAGACGGCGGATTCAAGATTGTTCGCGAGTGCTCGCTTCCCTTGACCGGAAAGAGGTGCGTCCAGCGCATCATCACCGACTTGGCGGTGATCGACGTCGAACCAGAGGGTCTGGTACTACGCGAGCTTGCGCCAGACGTCACCGTCGATGACGTGCGCGCTGCCACCGAGCCCGACCTCATCGTTTCATTGACCTAACATGGACGCATCAAAAAACAACGACCTAGTGGACGATGATCATCCGCACGGTGTCGGTGATGGCCGCACCGCCCGATGAGGATCCCGCCATGAGGACCACGGGGTCGCCGATCTTGGCCATGCCAATTCTCTTAAGCTGCGTGATCGCCACATCACACAGCGTGTCAATATCGTTGGCCGGCGAGAGAAAGATCTCTTGCACTCCCCAAGATCCGCGAAGTTGACGGGCGGTTGCCTCACTTGGCGTAATCGCCACGATTGGCATCGGGGGTCGAAAACGCGAGATGGCTCGCGCCGTCATACCCGAACGAGTACACGCCACGATCGCCACGGCGCCTTCGTCCGTCGCCGCGCGCCACGCCGCACCAGTGATGGCGGCAGTGATTCGCACGGCTTGGGTACTCGACGCCGCGAGGCGTTGAACACCAAGACCCGCTCCCCACTCAGCGTAGGGAAAGGACTTTTCGGCCCTGCGCACGATGCGGTCCATAGTGAGCACGGTGCCTACCGGATCATCACCAATCGCGGTCTCACCGCTCAACATCACGGCACTGGCACCGTCCAGCACGGCGTTCGCCACGTCCGTGACTTCGGCGCGAGTGGGAACCTGCGCGTGGGTCATCGACTCGAGCATCTGCGTCGCCACGACGACCGGGCGAGCGTAGCGAATACCAAGGCGCACGATCTCCTTTTGCAAGTGCGGCACTTCTTCGATGGGTAGACGAACACCGAGGTCACCGCGAGCAACCATTATGGCGTCGGAGTGTTCGATGATCTCTTGAAGGTTTTCTACGCCTTCACCGGTCTCGATCTTGGCCATGATCATTACGTCATCGCGCGACAAAACGGCTCGCACTGACTCAACGTCAAATCCTGATCTGACAAAGGAGACCGCGAGAATCTCAAACTTTTCGTCGCGAAGTGCCTCGATACGTAAGCGGTCATCGTCAGTGGGCAAGCGGTCGTTCATAATCGACGACGGCAACGAGAGACCGGGCTTACCGAGCACCGATCCGCCCGACGTGACTCGCGCAGTGACCGTCTTACCTCGTTTGAGAATCTCGAGCGAGACGCCGCCGTCGCCAATGTGAATCTTCTCACCAGGTCGCAGTTGGCTGAGCACGTTGAAGCGCTCGATCGTGATGCGCTGTGCCGTCGAAGTCTCGCCCATTGCTTCGACGAGTTCGATCTCCTCGCCGGCATTAAGAGCGACGGGCAACGTACCAAAAGTGCCCGCTCGAATCTTGGGTCCCGGAATGTCCACCATGATGGCCAGATCGGGCGCAATTGCCCTCACTCGGCGCAGTAACTCGACGCCAGATTGAATATCGCCGTGAGCGAAGGAGATGCGAAAGACGTCAACGCCGGCCTGTACCAGCTCTTTTAACTTCTCGTCGGAACTTGAAGACGGACCAATTGTCGCTACGATTTTCGTGCGTCGCACGCAGTTCCCTTCGTTTCTTTCACCAAGTCTACGGGGTGCGCGACGTGGTTCTATTCGGAAACGACGAGCATGTTGGTCTACCGCTAAGTAACCACCTCAACGCCGCCTCGTTCAGTGACGAACCGGTATGACGACGTCGGCACCGTCAACCTCAACGACGCGGAGTTTCATTTCGTAACACGCCGCCAATTCTTCACTGCGCACCACTTCACTTGAAGGGCCGTCCAACACCACTTCCCCGTGGTTCAACAGCACAAGACGATCGGCAAACTGACCGGCCAACGTGAGATCATGCAGGGTGGCGAGCACCGTGAGGCCACATTCGTGCACTTCTTTTTGCAATAACTCGAGCATCGTCATTTGGTGGCGCAGATCGAGTCCAGTGATTGGTTCGTCAAGCACCATGACCATCGTCGACTGAGCAAGGGCGCGCGCGAGCACCATCCGTTGACGCTCACCCCCCGAAAGGGTAATCACGTCGCGACGTGAGAATTCATCAAGCGACAGGCGCGTCAGCACGTCATCGACGGCCCTCCGATCGACCGCGCTCGGCGCTCTCAGTAGTCCGTGGTACGGCGTCCTTCCAAGGGCTACGTAATCCCGCACGCTCATGCCCGAAGGCACCGTGGGGTGTTGTGGCACGAGGGCGACCCGCTTCGCTCGCTCTCGTTCGTTCATCGATCCCACTAGTTCGCCCGAGATCGACACCGTCCCCTTCGAAGCTCGGCGAAGCCCCGCCACCGTCTCGACGAGAGTGGTCTTGCCGGCGCCGTTCGGGCCGATGATCGTGCACCAGGTGCCCGCCTCTACGTTGAGCGAGACGTCGCTGATCAGCGTCGCTGATCCCGCGCGAACGCTTAGGTTGTCGATCTCGACGGTGCTCACGTGACCATCCGTCGACGAAGACTCAAAATAATGACGAAGACCGGCGCGCCGACGATGGCGGTGACGACGCCGAGCGGCAACTCCGACGGCGCCAACACCGTTCTCGCGATGGTGTCCGCAAAGACTAAGAACGCCGCACCAAAGGCCACGGATAGTGGAAGTATGCGTCGGTACGACGTGCCCACGAGCAGTCGCACGATGTGGGGCACGATAATGCCGACGAAGCCAATGAG
>DAIQOO010000037.1:0-10304 GCA_036787845.1 Acidimicrobiales bacterium | reverse complement strand
TGCCCACGAGCAGTCGCACGATGTGGGGCACGATAATGCCGACGAAGCCAATGAGTCCGACCGCCGAAACGATGGCCGCCGTGCCAAGCGACGACGCAACGATAACGACGAAACGAACGCGTTGCACCGGAAGACCGAGTGAGCGCGACTCGTCTTCGCCCACGCTCATCACGTCGAGCGCCCGACCGGCAGCGACACAGATTAGAAGGCAAATCGCCACGTAGGGCAACACCAACAGCACCGAACTCCAGCTAGCACTTGCGAGAGAACCGAGCAACCAGATGTAGACCCGCGCGATCGAATTCGTGGAGGACTGTTGTTGGAGGAATGTTTGCGTACTCGTGAAGAGCGACGCCACCGCGACACCAGCCAAGATCAATGTCGAGGTATTCGAGCGAAGACCTCGTCCGCCAATCACCCACGTGACCGCGACGGCCACCATCGCGCCCACAAAGGCGAGTAGCGGCGTCCAATACGGCGTCGTTAGCCCCCCGCCGACGTCAACAATGGCGATCGTGGCACCGAGTCCTGCACCCGCCGCGACACCCAACAGATAGGGATCGGCCAGAGGGTTTCGAAAAACTCCTTGATAGGTTCCCCCAGCCACGGCGAGCATCGATCCCGCCAGCAGACCTAACACCATCCTTGGCGCGCGAAATTGCCAGATGATCGATGACTGCAATGGTGTGAGGGTGCTGTGACCGAGGCCGAGGTGCGAGGCGACGTCACCAACGACGCGCGTCGTGCCAATCGACGTAGGGCCAATCACTAATCCACCGACAACCGCCGCCGCGAGCGCAATCAGCGTCGCGACGGCGACGAGCGCGACTCGGCGCCCGGTCGGTGGATTGGCCGTCAAGCTACCCGTTCCAAAGTGCGGTGTCGCCCACGACATTCTTTACCGCGGCGGTCAGCTGATTCATCAACACGCCCAAACGTGGTCCCCAACGAGACGCGACGTCGTCGTTGAGTCCGATGACGTGATTATGCACCACGGCACTTACGTTGGAGAATCCAGTGCGCTGCGCGACGACCGACGTCGACACGTGACAGCAAATGGTGTCGGCGAGGAAGATCAAGTTCGGATTTGCGCTGACGATGTACTCCGCACTCAACTGCGGATAGCCCGCGTCAGCCGACGTTGAATTAGCGTCGGCGATGTTAACGATGCCGAGTGACTTCATTAATGAACCCACGAACGTGCGGCTCGCGATTGAGTAGTACGTCGGATCGAGCTCGTAGTACGCCGTGACAACCTTGCTGGCGTGCGGGGGCACCGATGCTATGTCGCGCGCAATCGTCGACTTTAGCGACGCCACAATGGACGCGGCCTTGGTCGCGTGACCAGTGAGCGCACCTAACTGCGTAATTTGAGCGTACGCACCTTGCAGCGTCGTAGGCGCACCTTGGTTGATGACCTTGATGCCGAGACCCGTCAATTTCTGTTGAATGCTGTTCGCGTTGTACGAGATGATTACCAAGTCAGGCTTGGCTGATGGATGTGTTTTCGTTACCTTGCAGAGACCTACGACTGCTTCAACGCTCGGATTCAGCGCACTGATTCGCTTCCGGGGAAGGCCCCTTGGGTAGTTCGAATCGGTGTCCACCGCTTGAACTTGTTTGCCGGCCCCGATGGCGAAGAGCGTTTCGGTCGCCGTGGGTGAAAGCGACACGACACACTGGGGCGTACTCGACGCGCCAGCGCCGGCGACACTGACTAGTGGCAACGCCACTAGGCCAAGGGTTAACGCGAGGGTTAGTCGCATGGATTTAATCATGGATATCTCCTTTTCCGTCGAAGTGGTGTGGGCGACGGATGGATATCCGAAGAACCGCTCCTTACCTCGAGAGCTGATTTTCAAATCTCCTCGCAGCAGGCGACCTGGCTCATGGTCTCCAAAGAGGCCACATACAGTTGCGGGACAGCGTTGGAATTTCACCAACTTCGCTGCCACGAGGCACCACGACCTTACTCCAACGTATTGACGCGCAACGAGGAAAAATTGACCATCATCAGTGAGAGATCGTTACGGGTTCAAAGCGAACGCGGCGCCACTTAGAGTGGCGCCGCGTTCGCTGGAGTACTTCGTTGACACTCCGAAGAGCGAGATCTAGATGCTGAGCTCGTGCTCAATGGCGGCCAGCTCTTCCGGCGTACCTTGAATCTTTGGTCCCTTGAACCACTTGCGTGCCGATACCGCGTACCAGATGCCCGCGAATCCCAAAACGGCTACGACCGCGACGGGCGCGTAGTTAAAGGAGGCCGCGGTTACCGGACTGAACTGCGGCAGCAACAAGATGATGCAAATGAAGATGACCCAGACGATCGCCGTCCAGCCAATGAGCGGTCCCCACTTATTGAGCTTCCACGGTCCAGGGTGGAACGCGGCACCATTCGTGCGACGTAGGTACACCGGAATGAGGTACGCGACGTACAGACCAATGACCGCGATCGACGTCACTGCGCCGTAGGCGACCGGACTCCACAGGTAGGGCGCCGACAAGATGAACGCGCCCACTGCGCCAAACCAGGCCGAGTGCACTGGTACGTGGCTCCGCTTGGAGATCTTGTGCCAGTAACTGGAGAAGGGCACCGCACCGTCTCTCGAAAAGGCAAAGAGCATTCTCGAGTTCGCGGTCACCGACGACATGCCACAAAAGAACTGCGCACCTATGACGAGCAAGATGAGCAGCTCGGCGGTCACGCGGCCCGCGGCGAACTGAAAGATCGTCGCCCACGGAACCGTCGCCGTAGCGATGCTGGCGTAGCTGGGGTACGCGACGCCGCCAATGGTGACGGGGAACGCGTGGGGAATCGCCATGCTGACGCCGAGCAACAAGATGAATCCAGCCACGAGCGAAATCCATATGGAATTCACGATGCCCTTGGGTCCAGCGACGGCCGCGTTCAACGTCTCTTCCGTCACGTGCGCGGAGGCGTCGTAACCGGTGAAGGTGTACTGCGCGTTCAACAGACCGACCAAGAAGACGTAGAAGGGAATCGAGAGACCCGAGAGTCCACTAAAGGCGTGCCAACCAGAACTTCCAAAGAGGAAACCTGCGGACTGGTGGCTGTGCGAGGTGGGTGCTGCGAACAAAATGGTCACGATGAGTGCGACACCAATCAAGTGCCACCACACTGAAATGTTGTTCAGTACCGCGACAAGTTTGATGCCAAAAGTATTGAGCAGACCCTGCGCAACGAGGATGACCGCCAGAAGGGCGATCGTGTGTCCGCGTGAAAGCCAATACGGCTGATTAGTGAAGATCGCAAGAAATGCGGACACCGAAAATGCCGTGCCAAAACTGATGCCAGCGGTCACTGCCACTTGACCAAGGAGATTGAACCATCCGGTGAACCACGACCAGATGGGACCGCTTTTGCCCGGCGCTAACTTCGCCGCCCAGTAATACAGTCCACCTGCCGTTGGATAGGCCGAGCAGATCTCAGCCATCGAAAGCCCGGCGAAAAGAACCAATGTTCCAACGATCAGCCAACCCCAGAGCATTGTCGGAGGACCGCCGTGTTGGAGTCCGAATCCATAGAGAGTGAGACACCCAGAAAGGATTGAAATGATCGTGAACGAAATTGCGAAGTTGGAAAACTTACTCATTGTGCGGTTGAGTTCCTGCGCGTAACCGAGTTGATGCAATTGCTCGGTATCACTCATCATCTCAAGTGGTCGATCAAGTCCCTCTGGCATAAAACCCCCGATTCGCGGATGATTTGTTGATGCTTTTGGGCGAGCCTATAGTGCAGCCCTTGTATAAGCAAGGTTCTTTCGTCTTATTTCGGACAACTACCATTCGAGTGTCGAATCACGAAGTGAACAACCTCGCCACCGACCTCCACGCCGAGTTCTGCACAGCGGAACGCTCAAAACGAGTCCCCCAGAAGGTTTTGTGCGGTAATGCCGACCATGCACCACCTTGGAATTGGTTCGATGGTCGACGTGGCCTCGTTGATTGTGCGAAAAGCATCGCAACCAATCGCCCTTCAACGACGTTGAAATAGGCCATGTAGTCGAGGGCTACCATTTTGACCACCGTTGAATCTGAGGAGATCACAATGAGTTCTTCAACCCCGGGTCGATTGAGCCGCGACGAGTTGCTCAATCTCATCGATAGCGACGAGATCGATACCGTCATTATCGGCATTACGGACATGCAGGGGCGCCTCCAGGGGAAGCGTCTCGACGCGCGATTCTTTGTCGACGAGCTCCTCGACCACCCCGTTGAGGGCTGCAGCTACTTGCTCGCCTCGGACGTGGACATGAACACTGTTGACGGCTTCGCGCTTACTTCGTGGGAGCGTGGTTACGGCGATCTTGCGTTCACCGCCGACTTTTCGACGATCCGCCGCGTCCCGTGGCACGAAAAGACCGTGATCATCTTCGCCGACGTGGAAACCGTAGAGGGAGAACCCGTAGCGGTCTCGCCGCGCCAGATCCTCCAGCGCCAAGTTGATCGACTGAACGAACGCGGTTGGTTCGGATTCACGGGCACTGAACTCGAATTCATTGTCTTTCACGACACCTACGAAGCGGCGTGGACGTCGGGCTATCGCGATCTCACACCAGCAAACCTCTACAACGTTGACTACTCGCTGCAAGGTATCTCGCGACTCGAGCCGCTCCTTGGACGCATTCGTCGCTCAATGCGCGACGCGGGTATGAAGGTGGAGTCGCTGAAGGGCGAATGCAACTTCGGTCAACACGAGATCGCCTTTAAGTACGCCGAACTCGTCGATAAGTGCGACGAACACACGCTCTTCAAGCTGGGCTCGAAAGAGATCGCCGCGCAAGAGGGTTGCAGTCTTACCTTCATGGCCAAGTACAACGAACGCGAAGGCAACTCGTGTCACATCCACCTCTCGCTCCGTGAGGAGGACGGCACGCCCGTCTTCGCTGGCGACAAAGCGCACGGCTTCTCAGAAGTGTTCGAACATTTCCTCGCTGGTCAAATCGCCTACGCAAGGGAGTTCTCTCTCATGCTGGCGCCCAACATCAACAGCTACAAACGATTCGTGAACGGTTCCTTCGCCCCGACGGCGATGCTCTGGGGGCTCGATAACCGCACCTGCGCTTTTCGCGTTGTTGGACACGGCGCATCACTACGAGTCGAGTGTCGCATTCCCGGTGGCGACGTGAACCCCTACTTGGCGGTCGCCGCTCTCGTCGCGGCGGGTCTGCGCGGCGTCGAGGAGCCGTTGGCCTTACCCGACGCCTTCGAAGGCAACGCGTACCTCTCCAACGCGCTACGTGTTCCAACGTCCTTGCACGAAGCGCTCGAGCTCTTCAACAACTCTCGAGTGGCGCGTGACGCATTCTCTGGCGAAGTGGTCGATCACTTCGTCCACGCCGCGCGGGTAGAGGTCGCCGCTTATGACGCCGCCGTGACCGACTGGGAACGCTACCGAGGGTTTGAGCGACTGTGAGCACGCAACTCGGCATCATCAACCCCGCCACGGAGCGTGAGATCGCTTCGGTCGCGGTCCACGACCTCGGCGAGACCAATCGAGCGATCGAACTCGCCACGAGCGTGGCGCCCGCGTGGCGAAAGGTCACGCCCGCCGATCGTTCGCGACTGCTCCGTCGATTCGCCGACGTCGTCGACGCGCACATTGAGGAACTAGCTCAACTCGAAGTCGCGAACTCGGGACACACCATCTCGAACGCTCGTTGGGAGGCCGGCAACGTCCGTGACGTGCTGATGTACTACTCCGGCGCGCCCGAACGACACTCGGGGCGTCAGATTCCCGTTGCCGGTGGCGTGGACTTGACGTTCTACGAGCCGCTCGGCGTCGTCGGCATCATTGTGCCATGGAACTTTCCCATGCCTATAGCTAGTTGGGGACTCGCGCCGGCACTCGCCGCGGGCAACACCGTGGTCTTGAAGCCAGCCATGCTCACGCCGCTCACCGCCGTACGACTGGGCGAGCTAGCGCTCGAGGCCGGTATCCCTGAAGGGGTCTTTCAAGTCGTCACCGGCGACGGCGCCATGGTCGGAAACCGCTTCGTCACCCACCCCGCCGTTCGAAAAGTCTGCTTTACGGGTTCTAACGCCGTCGGTCGACGCATTATGGAGGGCTGCGCGGAGCAAGTGAAGCGAGTGACCCTCGAGCTCGGTGGCAAAAGCGCCAACATCATCTTCGCCGACGCCGATCTCGAAAAAGCGGCGAAGAGTGCGCCCTACGCCGTCTTTGATAACGCGGGCCAGGACTGTTGTGCGAGGTCTCGACTCCTCGTTGAAGCGTCGGCCTATGACCGCTTCATGGAGCTGTTCGAACCCGCGGTGAAGGCCCTGCGCGTGATGGACCCCAGCGACGAGTCCAGCGAGATGGGACCTCTCATCACCGCAGCCCAGCGCGAAACAGTTCGCTCCTACGTCGATGAGTCTGAGGTGGCCTTTCGCGGACACGCACCCAACGGGCCGGGCTACTGGATGGCGCCCACGGTCCTCGAAACCTCTGATACCTCGAGCCGCTCCTTTCAAGAAGAGATCTTTGGTCCCGTCGTCTCGGTGGTGCGCTTTAGCGACGAGGCAGAGGCGATTCACGTCGCCAACGAGAGTCCCTACGGACTGTCGGGTTCGATCTGGAGTCGCGACATCGGACGCGCGCTGCGCGTCGCGCGTGGCGTCGAAACCGGTGCACTCTCAGTGAACTCAAACTCATCGGTGCGCTACTCGACGCCCTTTGGTGGCTTCAAGCAGTCTGGACTCGGGCGAGAACTCGGCCCCGACGCACTGCTTGGATTTAGTGAAGAAAAGAATGTGTTCATCGCAACGGAGGAAAATTAATGGGACGTCTGGATAACAAGGTCGCGATCATCACCGGGGCCGCGAGCGGCATCGGACGCGCTACCGCACTTCGCTTCGCCGCCGAAGGCGCCAAGGTTGTGGTTGCCGACCTCGCCGAGAAAGAGGGCACCGCGCTCGCTACAGAGATCGAGGGCACGTTCGTGAACGTCAACGTCGCGAGCGAAGAGAGCGTGAAGGCAATGTACGCCACCGTCGTCGACACCTACGGCGGCGTCGACATCCTCTTCAACAACGCCGGCATCTCCCCTTCTGACGACGATTCGATTCTCACTACCGAACTCGAAGCGTGGAAGCGCGTGCAAGACGTGAACCTCACGTCGGTGTACCTCTGTTGCAAGTACGGCATACCCTTGCTGCTCGAGCGAGGCGGCGGCTCCATCATCAACACTGCCTCATTCGTCGCGGTGTTGGGATCGGCCACGTCGCAGATCTCCTACACCGCCTCCAAGGGTGGGGTGCTGTCAATGTCACGCGAGCTCGGCGTGCAATTCGCTCGCCAAGGCATTCGCGTGAACGCGCTCTGCCCGGGACCAGTCAACACCCCGCTCCTCCAAGAGCTCTTCGCGAAGGACCCTGAGCGTGCGGCGCGGCGACTCATTCACGTTCCCGTCGGACGATTCGCCGAGCCCGAGGAAATCGCGAGCGCCGTGTTGTTTCTCGCGAGTGATGACGCGTCTTTTATCACCGCCTCGACGTTTCTCGTTGACGGCGGCATCCACGGCGCCTACGTCACACCGCTGTAGACGGCGCGTTCAGTCGGCTACAGCGTCAGTTCGTCGCACTATCGGCAGGAATGAAGTACTCACTCAGGTACTTCTCCCCTTCGTCGCAAAGAATCGTCACCACGACGGCCGAGTCGTGAAGCTCGTCTTTCAGACGTCGCGCCGCGATCATGTTGGCGCCCGAACTCGGCCCAACCAGCAGACCGTGCGCGCGCGCGAGGCGGCGCATCTCGAGCACCGCGTCATCACTGTGGACCGCCACCACACGATTGACGAGTGACTGATGACGCTGGTAAATCGTTGGAATGAATCCATCCGCTATGCCTTCGATCCGGTGTAGTCCCGTGTCGCCGCACTGAATCGTGCACGATTCGCTCGGCTCTAGCGCCACGATGAGTACGTCGGGGTTCACCTCGCGCATCGCCTGTCCGACGCCGATCAGCGTGCCGCCAGTACCCACGCCCATAACAAAGGCGTCGGGTAGGACGCCTTTAGGTAGTTGGTTGAGTATCTCGGGCCCGAGCCACGTGCGATTCTCTTCGACGTTCCACTCCGACTCGAATTGATGGGGAGCGAAGAAGCCCTCGAGTTCGCCAAGTCGACGCGCCTCGTCCAGGGCCTCGTTGACGTGAAACGTTCCGATAGTGCGCATCTCCGCGCCATAGGCCAACGAGATGGCGGCCCGTTCGGGACTGAGTCCTTCGGGCATGACGACGAGCATCTTGTAACCCAAGACTGCGGCCACCATGCTCATGGCGTTGCCAGTGTTACCAGACGATGCTTCGACGATCGTGTCGCCGGGATGGAGCAACCCCTCTCGTTCAGCTCGTTGAATGATGTAGCGGGCCATGCGGGCCTTGATCGAACCAGAGGGGTTCAGGTACTCGAGCTTGACGTAAATCCCGTCAACTTCAATGAGCGGTGTCGATCCAATGGCCTCGAGCACCGTTGCTCCGCGGCGAAACGTTGCTGCCATGGAACATCACCTCCTTGGCACTGTCGCTTCACCACTGTACGTCGAGAAGAGCGTTCAAATCACTGCCCCTCGCGTCAGTGTCGACGCTACGACACGAGGAAGTTCGTGAACTGCCAAGGATCCTCAGCGTCGAGCTTTCGACCCGACCACTGGTCGAACCAATCGGCGTGCGTGGCGACGGGGTCCCAGTCGAGGGGGCCCGACCACAACGTGCCGAGGTAGGACGTGGCAACGTCGAGTACTTTTCGCCACGGCAACTCGTCGGGCACGCGCACGCCTTCACGCGGCGAATCCAACATCCACTGCAGAGCGCCAAGTATCGAGGCGGCGACTTGAATCGTCGTCGCGCTCTGGTGCGGCGCGACAGAGCGCGCCTCGTCAATGGTGGTGCGCATGCCTGTCCACCATGACTTGTAGGGATGACCCATTACGAGCACGCCTAACTCGTCGCGGCCCGACACGATCTCGTCGTTCATAATGCGCTGTCGCTCGGGGTAGGCGTACTCATTGCCCTCCAGCTCGACGAAACTGGCCCACGCGACGTCGGTGGGACAGTAGGCGTAGTGCACGGTTGGTCGGTAGACCGCGGTGTCACCGTCCCACACGGTCAAGTGATCACAGATGGTGAAGGCTTCGCCGTGGCGGATCACCATTCCCAGTATCGGCCCCGAAGGCACCGTCGAGTGCACCAATGTCTTGTGCGCCATCTTCGCGAAACAGATCTGATTACGGGGCCCGTCGCCGTCGTGCGTACGGGCGAGGTCGGGCAATGTCTTCTCGTGCGTGCCCCATCCAACTTCTGAAGGCGCCACGCCTTCTTCATAGAAACCGTCCACACTCCACGTGTTGACGAACTCGCCCACTTCTTTTGGGCGGTTCGAGATCTGCGTGTCACGTTCTGCGATATGGATTGATTTGACGTCGAGCAACTGGGCCAACACGTTGAAGCGCCCTTTCGTGATCGCGTCGTTGATGGCATCGTGCCGGTCCAAAAGGAGACCGTCACGAAGTACCGCCGCCGCGATTTCGCTCAGCGCTTGCTTCGTGAAGTGACTGACGAGTCCGGGATTTGCGCCATGTTCTACGACAGCAGAAGGTCCATCGTTCGATCCCCACGCTTCTATCTGGCGGCGAAGGGTCATGTGGCGCCAGTACAACGTGCGTTCTTGGGGCGTCACGCTCGCGGGGTCGAGGTAGGGGTTCCAGACTTCAACCGACGTGTTGAGGTAGCGAACGTTGTGAGCCCGACACCACGTCAAGAGTTCGCTGAGTCCGATGTTCCAGGCCAGATCGATCAAGAGATCTCCGTCGCCCAGCAGCTCATCGAGCGTGACCTCGAGGTTCTCGAGGGTGATCTCGAACTGTCGGTAGTGAACGCCTCGATCGAGCGACGACGCGATTCGTGTGCGATTGTCTCGGCTTTCGAGCACCGTTACTGATGAGGGCTCGAATTTGAAGTGATCTAAGAGGAGAGGAAGCAGACACTGAACGACTGATCCACACCCGAGAATGACGACACGATTTGGCGTTGCGACTTCGCTCAATTAGGACCTCTCACGACTAAGTGGTGGCGATTTGGCCACGAGCGAGCCTAACCGCATTCGCTCCACCACTTTTAAATGTCGCCGTGAACGACAAACGCGTGACGTCGTCGCACACTGGCGCGTTACGAAACCGTCATGCCCCCATCAACCGCGATGTTGGCACCAGTGATCGCCGACGACGCCGACGAGCAAAGCCAGAGAATCGACGCGGCAATCTCAACGGGATCAATGAGTCGTCCA
>DAIQOO010000036.1:10771-14766 GCA_036787845.1 Acidimicrobiales bacterium | reverse complement strand
GATGTAGTTCACGCACGCGAGGAGTGACGCTACGTCTTCGGGGTCGACGCTCGGAAACATCGCGATTCGCAGTTGGTTGCGGCCGAGCTTGCGGTAAGGATCGGTGTCCACGATGCCGTTGGCGCGAAGGATCGACGCGATTCGATTCGCGTCGATGTCATCGCGAAAGTCAATCGTGCCCACCACGTTGCTGCGCTCGGCGGGATTCGTCACAAAGGGCGCCGCGAAGTCTGACGCTTCAGCCCAGGTGTAGAGCGTCTCAGCGGATTGACGGGAGCGACCCGATGAGAAGGCGAGACCACCGTTATCGTTCATCCATTTGATCTGGGTGGCAAGAAGGTGGATCGTGGCGAGGGCTGGCGTGTTGTAGGTCTGGTTGAGTCGTGAGTTATCGAGCGCGATCTTTAGATCGAAGAACGCCGGCGTCCAGCGATCCGACGCCGCCAGGGTCTCGATGCGCTCGATCGCCGCGGGCGAGCAAAGGGCAATCCAGAGTCCGCCGTCGGACGCGAAAGACTTCTGGGGAGCGAAGTAGTAGCAGTCGAACTGCGTTGGATCGACCATCAGCCCGCCAGCACCCGACGTCGCGTCGACGGCCACAATGCCTCTGGCCCCTGCGGGACGCTCGATTGGCATCATGACACCGGTGGACGTCTCATTATGCGTGAGGGCGTAGAGGTCAACGCTGTCGTCCGCGACGGCACTGGGGTGGGTTCCCACATCGCTCTTGATGATCGAGGGATCTTTGAGATGCGGGGCTTCGGTGGCGGCGCTGGCGAACTTGGAAGAGAACTCGCCGAAACTCAGGTGCTGAGAACGTTCGGCGATGAGATGAAATGTTGCCGCGTCCCAGAAGCACGTCGTGCCGCCGTTGCCGAGGAGCACTTCGTAACCCTCGGGAAGGTTGAAGAGTGCGCGCAGACCATCGCGAACTTCACCCACCTTGTTGCGAACCGTTGCTTGGCGATGGGACGTGCCCATGTAGGAGGTGCCGTCGGCAACCAGCGCGTGCAGTTGCTCCATTCGAACCTTGGAGGGACCAGAACCAAATCGTCCATCGCGAGGAAGGAGATCGGCGGGAATCGTAAACGTGTCAGAAGAACTCATAGACTTATTCTTACGGAAATCGAACGGAGTTGAATCAGTGGGTGCCAGAGTAAGTGACCTTTTAGGCGGTTTAGCCCCTAGCGCCACCCTGGCGGTTGACGCGAGGGCCAAGGCTCTTAAAGCCGCGGGCGAGCCCGTAATCGGTTACGGCGCGGGCGAACCGGACTTTCCAACGCCCGTTCATATCGTTGAAGCGGCAGCCAAGGCCTGCTACGACCCAGTGAACTTTAAGTACACCCCCACGGCTGGACTAGCGGAACTTCGTGAGGCAATTGTCGCCAAGTCAATGCGAGACAGCGGTTTACTGATCAGCGCTGATCAGGTGCTGGTGACTAACGGCGGCAAGCACGCGGTGGCAACGGCGTTCATGAGTGTGCTCGATCCCGGTGACGAAGTCTTGATTCCCGCGCCGTATTGGACGACGTACCCTGAAGCCGTCTACCTTGCCGGCGGAAAAGCCGTGCCGGTGATGACGAGTGAGGCGAATGGATTTCGCGTCACGGTAGATGAACTTGAGCGCGCTCGGACAAAGAAGTCCAAACTTCTGGTTTTCGTTTCGCCGTCGAACCCCTCGGGCGCTGTAGTACGCCCCGACGACGTCGCGGCAATTGGGCGCTGGGCGGCGGAGCACGACATCTGGGTGCTCTGTGACGAGATCTACGAACATTTGGTGTACGGCGACTTGCGACACGTGTCGCTACCCGTCGTCGCGCCAGAACTTGGTGACCGTTGGATTGTCGTGAACGGCGTCGCGAAGACGTACGCGATGACGGGTTGGCGCGTGGGCTGGATGATCAGCGCCCCCGACGTGATGAACGCCGCCGTGAACTACCAAAGCCAGACCACGTCGAACATTTCGAACATCTCCCAACGAGCGGCGGTCGCGGCGCTGACTGGCGACTTGTTCGCGGTGGAAGAGATGCGCGAGGCCTTCGATCGGCGTCGCAAGATTATGAGCTCGATGTTGAACGCCATTGACGGCGTGCGCTGCGTGGTGCCCGACGGCGCGTTCTACTGCTTCCCGGACGTGCGAGGACTGCTTGGCCGCTCACTCGGCGGCGTCGTGAGCATGAGTTCGAGTGAGCTCGCTGAAGTGCTGCTCGAAAAGATCAACATTGCGGTGGTCCCGGGCGAAGCCTTCGGCACGCCGGGTTTCTTTCGACTCAGTTACGCACTCGGTGACGACGACTTGATTGACGGACTTGAACGCCTCGGTGCGTTCGTTGCGGCGGGCTGAGCCCTGCGTAAATTCCTTTAGGCTGGCGGTCACGAATGAAAGGTTGCCAGTGGCCCGAGTACTAGTTACAGAAGAGATTGCCGATTCGGGTCTCCAAAAACTTCGCGACGCGGGACACGAGGTCGACATCCGTCTGGGACTCTCTCCCGCCGAATTGCTCGAGGCCGTAACCGGCGCGCACGCGCTAATTATTCGCTCGGCCACCAAGGTTGATGCCGCGACGCTGCAGGCCGCAAAGGACTTAGTGGTCGTAGGTCGAGCCGGAATTGGACTCGACAACGTCGACGTCGCCAAGGCCACTGAACTCGGCGTCATGGTCGTGAACGCCCCGGTGTCGAACATTCTCTCGGCGGCGGAACAGACGCTGGCGCTGCTGCTCGCTCAAGCACGCAATATTCCCCAGGCGCACTCCGCACTGAAGAACGGCAAGTGGGAGCGCAGTAAGTGGGAGGGCGTGGAGTTACACGGCAAGACGCTCGGCGTCGTTGGACTCGGGAAGATTGGCGCGCTCGTCGCACAGCGAGCCCTCGCCTTTGGGATGCGCCTCGTTGCGTACGACCCCTTTATCTCCGAAGAGCGTGCGCGTCACATGGGCGTGGAACTCGTCGACCTGGACACGTTGCTCGAACAAAGTGATTTCATAACAATTCACCTGCCCAAGAACAAAGAGACGATCAATATGTTGAACGCCGAATCGTTGAAGAAAACGAAAAAGGGTGTTCGCATTATTAACGTCGCGCGCGGCGGAATCGTCAACGAATCTGACCTGGCGGACGCTATTCGTAGCGGGCACGTCCAAGGAGCCGCCCTCGACGTCTTCGAGAAGGAACCCACGACCGAGTCGCCCTTGTTCGAACTCCCGTCGGTCGTCGTGGTGCCGCACCTCGGCGCCTCCACGGTGGAAGCACAGGACAAAGCGGGCGTGACAATCGCCGAGCAAGTGGAACTCGCCCTCGCCGGCGACTTCGTTCCCTACGCGGTAAACGTGTCGGCCGGTGAAGTATCAAACTCCGTCAGCCCATTCATGGGACTCGCTGAGCTTCTTGGTCGATTCATCGGCGGTCTGCTCGACGGCAAGCCCGCGGACTTAGAAGTGGTCTACCAAGGTGAACTCGCTGGCGCCGGCACCAAGATCTTGACGCTGTGCGTGTTGAAGGGGCTCTTGAGCTCAACCGGCCACGACGGCGTGTCCTTCGTGAACGCGCCACAACTGGCGGCAGATCACGCGCTCACCTTTAGTGAAGTGTCGTCCGTCGCGTCGGCGGAGTACATCAATCTCATCACTGTTCGCTCTGACGGTCACACCGTCTCGGGCACCCTCATGACCATTGGCACCAGGGTCGAAACCCGGGTTGTCGCCGTCGACGGCCATGCCGTTGAGATTTCGCCCACGGCGTCGATGCTGGTCGTTCACAATGACGATCGACCGGGAATGATCGGGCGAGTCGGTCTCGCCCTCGGCGAGGCCAACATCTCCATCGCCTCGATGGCAGTGGGACCAGATCCTAAGACCAAGACCGCGCTGATGGTGCTTTCGACGACAGAGCCGACACCCGCATCGGTGGTCGAGTTGCTTCGTGATACCGACGGCATCCAAGACATCCACCTGATTACCCTTCGCTAGAGCGTCTGGCGGCCCATTTCTGCGATG
>DAIQOO010000036.1:2370-10671 GCA_036787845.1 Acidimicrobiales bacterium | reverse complement strand
AGACATCCACCTGATTACCCTTCGCTAGAGCGTCTGGCGGCCCATTTCTGCGATGGGCGAATCACGCAAATGCTCGTTCGCCGTTGACGTCACGCACGGGACCAAAAAACCAAATATTGAGCGAAAAAGCTTAAATAATCAGAGATTTATAATTCCTCGTCAAGAGGCACTTTCTCGATAAATGTGGTGGCAAAAAGGTTTTAGAAATTATGCCTCCAGTTATGCTCTTACCCGGCGGTAATGACTGCCCCCTAGTCGCCCCACAGAGTTGTGGATCAAGTGACCAACCGATGTACGCCTGCCTAGCGGTTCTCTCGTGAGCCAGTGAAGGTCTGTGCCGAACGCCAGCGACCTCGTCGCGCCAGATTGTCGGCCTTTGTGCGTACTCAAAGGAGAAAGAACTATGCGGAGAGTGTCTTTTGCGTTATTGACGGGGCTCGTGGGCGCCTTGAGTCCGTTCTGGCCATTGATGAGCGCTGGAGCGCAAACGGGTCACCCGGCGTCGGTGGCGCGCCAACTTGTGATGTTGTCGCCCCAGAAAGCCAACCCCATTGTCGTGACGGCGGCGGCCAGTGATGTCACGGTCGCGAGGCTTCGCGCCATGTGGCAACGGGTGGCGATCTGTGAGGTGGGAGGCGACTGGGACATGGTGGGCCCGTATTATTCGGGCATTGGCTTCTCGAACGCTACGTGGAACGCCTACGGCGGTAATCGCTTTGCGCGCCTCGCGGGCCAGGCGTCAATGGATCAGCAGATCTTGGTCGGTATGAAGATCACCAACGGATATGTTCCTGATCAATACGGCTGCTCACCAACGGGTTGGTAGCGGACGCAGTATTACATCAACGAGACGAGGTCGACGCGCTCCATCACTTCGTCGCTCATCAGTGGGATCACGTCGAGCGCGGTCATGTTCTCTCGAACTTGATCGGCATTGGACGCGCCAGTAATCACCGTCGAGACGTGAGGGTTCTTCGCGCACCAGGCAAGAGAGAACTGGGCGAGTGAGACGTCGAGTTCATCGGCGATCTTCTTCAGCTCCGCGACTTTCTTGTTCCGCCCTTCGTCGGTGAGCATTTTCTTCAGCCACTCGTAGCCCGGCAGCGTCGCGCGTGAACCTTCAGGGACACCGTTCAAGTACTTGCCCGTGAGTAGTCCCGACGAAAGGGGCGACCAAATGGTGGTGCCGAGTCCGATGTCTTCATAGAGACGGCTGTACTCCTTCTCCACCCGGTCTCGCCACAGGATGTTGTACTGCGGCTGTTCCATGACTGGCTTGTGCAAGTGGTGACGATCGGCGATGTCCCAGGCGGCACGAATCTCGTCCGCGGTCCATTCCGACGTTCCCCAATAGAGGGCCTTGCCACTTTCGACCATGTCACTCATCGCCCACACGGTCTCTTCGATGGGCGTGTTGGGGTCGGCACGGTGGCAGAAGACCAAGTCGACAAAGTCGAGACCGAGTCGCTCGAGCGAACCGTCGATGGCTTGGCGTAGGTACTTGCGATTGAGGGTGTTGCGCATGTTGGGTCCCTCGTGTAGTCCCCAGAAGAGTTTGGTCGATACGACGTAGTCGTGGCGCTTCCAACCGAGTTCCTTGAACGCCGCGCCCATGACGCGCTCTGATTCACCGCCGGAGTACGCCTCTGCGTTGTCGTAGAAGTTGACACCCGCGTCGTGCGCGGCAGCCAAACACTCCGCGGCTTGGTGCGCGGTTTCGATCTGGTTGGCGTTGGCGAAGGTGACCCAACTACCAAAAGACAGCACGCTTACTTTGAGGCCCGAGCGACCGAGTCGCCGATATTCCATTTTTGCCATACAAACTCCTCAGTTTGATAATGCGCAACGTAAGCGAATTTACGCGACGGGATTTCGTGGAACGCTCGGCCACTCCTCGAAGGAGATGAGCGCTTCGTTCTTTGGTCGCTTGAACATGAACACGACGCCGGCGATTATTGCAGTCAACGTGAGCAGCAGCGCCAGCTTGATGAGTGTCTTGAGCAGTCCCACGAAGATTCAGGATAGTGGGCTGGTCCGCTGGACATTTCACGCCTACGAGGTAGGATGAAGTCGTGACTACCGGCCAGAGCGAACTGCTGCTGTAACGGGGCGAGCTTTAGCTCGCCCTGGCCCCCGCGTTTGCGGGGGCTTTTTTGTTTCTCTCTAGCCTCGAAGAAGGGATAGATATGCGGGTCAACCCACAACAGCCAAGTCCTATGGCTTACGCCAGGTACCGAGCGACCGTGCCCGTTGATCTGACGGACCGCACCTGGCCCGATCACCGCCTCACGAGCGCACCGCGGTGGTGCAGCGTCGATCTTCGTGACGGCAATCAGGCGCTCATCGATCCGATGGACCTTGATCGCAAGAACGCGATGTTTATCCATTTGGTCGAGATGGGCTTTAAGGAGATCGAGGTTGGTTTTCCGTCGGCCTCACAGCCGGACTTCGATTTCGTCCGTCACATCATCGAGAGCGACCTCATCCCCGCCGACGTCACGATCCAAGTCCTCACCCAATGTCGTGAGGATCTCATTCGAAGGACGTACGAGTCAATTAACGGCGCCCAGCAGGCCATCGTGCACTTCTACAACTCAACGTCGACCCTGCAGCGCCGCGTGGTGTTCGGTCTCGATAAGGACGGCGTCAAGAAGATCGCCACGGACGCGGCCGTTCTTTGTCGTTCGCTCGAAGGTACGTCGCCGATGACGAACTTCTTCTATGAGTACTCGCCAGAAAGTTTCACCGGCACCGAGCTCGATTACGCATTGGAGGTCTGTAACGACGTCATCGCCGTTATCGATCCCACGCCCGATCGACCACTCATTTTGAATCTTCCCGCGACCGTTGAGATGTACACGCCCAATCTCTACGCGGACGCGATTGAGTGGTTCCTTCGCAACATCAACCGCCGCGACTCGGTCGTGCTGTCGCTGCACCCTCACAATGACCGTGGTACAGCGGTCGCCGCGGCGGAACTCGGAGTTCTTGCCGGTGCCGACCGCGTTGAGGGGACGCTCTTTGGTAACGGCGAGCGCACGGGCAACGTGGACGTGGTGACCCTCGCGCTCAATCTCTTTTCCCAGGGCGTCGATCCTGAACTCGACATCCGCGATATCGACAAGGCCCGTCACGTCGCAGAGTACGCCAACCGCTTGCCGATTCACATGCGTCACCCGTATGTCGGCGAATTGGTCTACACCGCGTTCTCGGGTTCGCACCAAGACGCCATCAAAAAGGGCATGACCGCGATCGGTGATGAGTATGACGTGTGGGAGGTGCCGTACCTTCCAATCGACCCCAAGCACACCGGGCGAACCTACGAAGCAATCATTCGCGTCAACTCTCAGTCTGGCAAGGGAGGCGTAGCGTACTTGTTGAACGCCGAACACGGTCTTGATCTGCCGCGCGCCATGCAAGTGGAGTTCTCCAAGCAAGTGCAAGAACTCACTGAAGCGAAGGGCACCGAGATCACCGCAATGGAGATTTGGGACGTGTTCACGACGACGTATCAGCCCGAAAACCCAACAATTCAACTGCTTTCGAGTGAAGTCTCCGCCGACCAGCACCTGACGCGGATCTTCGCGCAACTGATAGTCAACGGCCAGCACGTCACCGTGAAGGGCGAGGGTAACGGTCCCATCGATGCCCTCATGACGGGTCTCGCGAGTGAGATGGACGTCACCTTCAAGGTGCGCGACTACCACGAGCACGCACTCACCGCAGGCTCGGAGGCATCGGCCGTTGCCTACGTCGAAGCTGAAGGTGAGGACGGCACGACGTGGTGGGGCGTTGGCATGAGTTCGTCGATACTCGACGCGTCACTCGAAGCCGTCATCTCCGCCGCAAATCGTCGTCGTTAAAAAAGTTCACCATTAAACTTTGGCCGTGCGCTATCACGACCTCGCCGTCATTCTCGGCTGGGTCGCCGTGCTGGTGACGTTGTGGGGCACCATCGCTCAGTTCCAACGAGCCCTCCAACGCGGCATTGAAGGTGTCTCGCTCGCCACGTGGACCCTGTTCGTCCTGATGGGACTGTTCTGGATTACCTACGGCGCCGATAGGCGTTCGATCATCATCATTGTGGGCAGTCTCGCGGTCTTGCCCTTTCAATTGGCCATTGTCGTGAAGTTGAAGCCGTGGCGCAGGTGGCCGATCGTCATTAGGTCGATTCTTTTCTCGGTTGTCTTTTGTGTACTACCCGGGTTTGCGTGGGGTTGGCCCGGCGCCGTCTACGGCACGGGATTCGCCATGGTGATTAACCGCGCACCACAGATCATCGAACTCATTCGCTACCCCGACGCAACCGGCGTGTCCGTGGCGATGTGGCTGCTCGGTGCCACCGGTTCGCTCTGTTGGGTGCTCTACTACCAGGACGCGCGACTCTGGGCCCCACTGATTTCGACGGCGTTCGCCGGACTAGCGAGTCTCGCGATTGCGCGGTTGGCTAAGTGGCGTCACCGACAAGTGAACGCGTCGCGATTAAGCCCCGAGGTAGCTCTTTATCAGGCGTAAAGAGTATGGCCGTCTTTGTCGAAGACGCCCTTCAGACTCGGCGCGACGCTCGTCGCTTCGAATTTCGTTATGGCGTCGCCGCGGAGCAAACTGAGGCCGATGTCGTCCCAACCTCCTAGGAGTCGCTCGCGCGTCATTGGATCGAGGATGAAACTACGTTGCCAGCCCACGGCGGGCACCTCGACGCTGAGTCGCTCAACGTCAACGACAATCAATCGCGACGGGTCGTCCTTGACGAGTTGATTGAGCTCTTCGACGTCGCTGGAGTCGAGCTGCACGATGACGAGGCCCTGCTTGGAAGAGTTGTTGCGAAAGATGTCGCCAAATGACGGGGCAATGACTGCTTGGAATCCGTAGTCCATCAACGCCCACACGGCGTGTTCGCGTGAGGACCCGGTTCCAAAACGAGGTCCAGCGAGCAGAATCGTCGCACCCGCAAACTGCGCGTCGTTGAGCACGAACGTCGGGTCGTCGCGCCACTCACTGAAGAGCCCTCGTCCAAAGCCGGTGCGCTCGACACGCTTTAACCACTCGGAGGGAATGATCTGGTCGGTGTCGACGTCGGAACGCTCGAGTGGCACGGCGCGCCCTTCAATTACGTGCACGGCCTTCATGACGTGACCTCGTCCGGCGAGGCGAATCGCCCCATAATTGCCGTCGCCGCGGCGACCACGGGCGAGACCAGGTGTGTTCTTCCGCCGCGGCCTTGGCGCCCTTCAAAGTTTCGGTTCGACGTCGAGGCGCTGCGCTGACCAGGCTTGAGTTGATCGGGGTTCATGCCCAGGCACATTGAACAGCCCGGCTCACGCCATTCGAATCCGGCCTCGATAAAGACTGTGTCGAGACCTTCTTGTTCGGCTTGGCGCTTCACGCGATGCGATCCGGGTACGACGAGTGCGCGAACGTTGTCGTGCACTCGGCTTCCCTTGGCGACGCTAGCGGCGGCACGAAGGTCTTCGATGCGCGAGTTTGTGCACGAACCAATGAAGACCACGTCTACGGGAATCGATCGCAGTTTCGTGCCGGGCGTCAAACCCATGTACTCGAGTGCACGCAGCACGGTGTCCTTTTCGTCGTCGTCGAGCGCGTCGTCGGGCGAGGGAACGACGCCGTCGAGCGCGACGACTTGGGCGGGGTTGGTTCCCCACGTCACGTACGGCACGAGGTCCGCGGCGTTCAAGGTAATCTCAGCGTCGAAGACCGCGTCATCATCCGAGACGAGCGTGCGCCAACGATTCGCCGTGGCGTCATAGGCGTCACCTTGGGCTACGCCCGGGCGCCCGCGCAGGTACTCAATGGTGGTCTCATCAACGGCGACGAGACCAGCGCGCGCGCCGGCTTCGATGCTCATATTGCAGACCGTCATGCGGCCCTCCATGGAGAGTTCTTGGATGGCTTGGCCGCGGTACTCAATGACGTAACCCGCGCCGCCGCCCGTGCCCAGTCGCCCGACGATCGCGAGCACGATGTCCTTGGCGCTCACGCCGGGCGAGGGAGTACCCTCAACCGTGACGGCCATCGTCTTCGCCTTTTGTTGGGGCAGCGTTTGGGTCGCGAGCACGTGTTCGACTTCACTGGTGCCAATGCCAAATGCCAACGCGCCAAACGCGCCGTGGGTAGAGGTGTGCGAATCGCCACAGACGATCGTCATTCCCGGCTGCGTGACGCCGAGTTCGGGACCGATGATATGGACAATGCCCTGGTTCTCGTGGCCACGGGGGAATACCGTGATGCCAAACTCCTTGCAGTTCTCATTCAACGCTTCGAGTTGGCGGCGAGAGATCGGATCGAGGATGGGCGTTGACAGAGGATCGGTGGGGACGTTGTGGTCGGCCGTCGCCAACGTGCGATCGGGGCGACGAACGCCACGCCCGTTGAGGCGAAGCCCGTCAAAGGCCTGAGGACTCGTGACTTCGTGAATTAGGTGGAGATCGATGTAGAGCAACGTCGGTTCGCCCTCGGGCGAGGCGACGACGTGCTCGTCCCAGATCTTCTCGTAAAGGGTCTTTGCGCTCATGGCTCAGCGAAGCCCCGTGATGTTGACCTTGAGCACGCCTGAGGGCGCTTCGTACTCGACCCATTCGCCGACGCTTCGTCCAAGGAGCGCTTCGCCAAGGGGCGACGTGGGTGAGGCGACCAACACGCCCTCGGGCTTTTCCTCGATCGATCCAATGAAAAACTCCTGAAAATCGCCGGCTTCGTCGCCGTCGTAGACGACGCGAACAATGGATGCGTGTTGTACCTGGCCCGCGTGCTCGTCGCGCCGGACCAGCTCGTGGTTACGGATCACGTGGTCGATTTGGCGAATTCGCGACTCCATCTTGCCCTGTTCGTCCTTCGCGGCGTGGTAGTCGCCGTTCTCTGAGAGGTCGCCGAGCAAGCGGGCGGCTTCAATGACGCGCGCAATCTCGGTGCGTCCGACCGTCGTGAGGTAGAGGTACTCGGCCTGCAGCTTTTCCAACGTCTCTTTTGTAATGCGGTGAATTTCGTCGGCCATGCCGCAACCTCAACTCCTAGAGAGTCTCAATTCTATAGATTCAACCTTTTTACTCTGTGGGTTTGCTCCTCGCACCCGTGGGCGAGCAAAATAGAGGAAAGAGGGAGAGCCAGCGATGAGTAAGCAACGTAGCCATCGCGTGGCCGTGCTCGGCGGCGACGGCATCGGACCTGAGGTCACGAGTGCCGCGCTCGAGGTAGTGAAGGCCGCGGGAGTGCAACTCGACACCACGTCTTTTGACCTGGGTGCCGCGCGGTACTTGCGCGATGGGTTCGTCCTCGACGACGCGACGCTTAATGAACTTCGTGGCTTTGACGCCATACTGCTTGGCGCGATCGGTCCAGCGATTGGCGATACTCGCATAGCGGGCGGGGTCCTCGAGCGAGGTCTCTTGCTCAAGCTTCGATTCGGCCTTGATCTCTACATCAACTACCGGCCCTTTCGAGGCATCGTGGGATCAATCGCCGAGGGTTGTCAGTTCGCCATTGTGCGCGAGAACACCGAGGGACCCTACGCCGGCGAGGGAGGCGTGTTGCGATATGGAACGGCACACGAGATCGCGACCCAAGGTTCAGTCAACACTCGCTTTGGCGTCGAGCGCTGCGTTCGCTACGCCTTCCAGCGGGCCGCAGCGCTTGAGCGTAAGAAATTGACCCTCGTGCACAAGACCAACGTGCTCACCTTCGCGGGTGACTTGTGGCAACGCGTGGTGAACGAGGTCCACGAGTCCTATAGCGACGTCGAGGTGGATTACCAACACGTCGACGCGGCGTGTATTTATCTCGTAGAGAGCCCCGAGCGCTACGGCGTAATCGTGACGGACAATCTCTTTGGCGACATTCTCTCGGACTTAGCGGGCGCCGTGACGGGCGGCATTGGTTACGCCGCCAGTGCTAACTTGAATCCGGAACGGACGAGTGCTTCGCTCTTCGAGCCGGTGCACGGTGCGGCGCACGACATCGTTGGTTCCGGTAAGGCCAATCCGCTGGCCGCGGTGTCGTCGGCGGCAATGATGCTAGAACACCTTGGAGAAATTGACGCGGCGCGTCGTGTGGCTCGCGCGGTTTTAGACTTCGACGGTGACGTCGCGGCGCTTGGCACGTCGGGCGTGACGAAACAACTACAAGAGAGGTTGTAAATGCCTATTACCCCCACGAAGAAGATCTGGATGGACGGCACACTCGTCGACTGGTCGAACGCCAAGGTACACGTACTGAGCCACACGTTGCACTATGGCACTGGCGCTTTCGAGGGCATTCGCGCGTACAAGACGCCCAACGGTGTCGCGA
>DAIQOO010000036.1:0-2270 GCA_036787845.1 Acidimicrobiales bacterium | reverse complement strand
GGCACTGGCGCTTTCGAGGGCATTCGCGCGTACAAGACGCCCAACGGTGTCGCGATCTTTCGCTTGAAGGAACACATGGATCGCCTACTTCGTAGTTGCAAGATCTTGATGATTGAAGTGCCGTACAGCCTCAGTGAACTCTGCGAAGCAGCGAAGGAAGTCGTGCGCGTGAACGAACTGCACGAGGGCTGTTACATCCGCCCCCTGGTCTATTTGGGCTACGGCGAAATGGGCGTGAACCCGATCGGCGCGCCGGTGAACACCGCGATCGCCGCGTGGCCCTGGGGCGCGTACTTGGGTGAGGCAGCGATGGAGAAGGGCGCGCGCATGAAGATCTCTTCGTGGTCACGCCATCACCCCAACGCCATGCCCACCGCGTCAAAAACGGTCGGCGGTTACGTGAACGCGAGTCTCGCAAAAGTCGAGGCGGTGTTGGCCGGTTACGACGAAGCCATCATGTTGGGGCCTGATGGACGCGTGAGCGAGGGAACGGGTGAGAACCTCTTCATCGTGCGCGACGGTCTCATCATTAGTCCTCCACCTTCCGAAGCGGGAGCGTTGCGCGGCATCACCTTGTCGAGCATCGTGAAGATCGCGAACGACCTTGGCTACGACGTGAGCTTCGAAGCACTTCGTCGCGACGACCTCTATTTGGCGGATGAGGCATTCGTCACTGGCACCGCGGTCGAAGTCGTACCGGTGTCGTCGGTGGATGACCGTCTCGTGGGTACCGGCAAGCCCGGGCCCATCACCAAGGCCATCATGACCACGTACCATCAAGCAGTGAGCGGTGAGCGGCCCCAATACGAAGACTGGCTAACGCGAGTGTGACGCTCTCGTAGAGCGATAACCTCGTCGCGTGGCCCAACCGACGTTTTCACCCGTACCCATTGCAGGCGAAGTTCGACCCACCATGTCGACCGCGACGCCCGAAGTAGGTCGTACGAAGAAGGCGGGTCTGGAACATTCGACCCTAAAGCATCGCGGCGCCGGTATGGGCACGCCCGCGCCAGGTGAGGGGTACGCCCTGACGATCGCGTCGCGTGAGTGCGCCAAGCTCGCCTTCGAGCACACCCATGACCTCGACGACGTCACGGTCGGCGTCGCCGTGATTGCCGCCAAGCGCGCGAGCCTCGTGGGTCGGGGCCCGACCCTGGGCGACGTGCACGTCGCGATGGACCTCTTTGGGTTTCGAACCTCGTCGAGCGTCGCGCGCGCTACGACCAAGCCCTTTAGTGGTCTCGCGCACAGTTACGCGCAGCAGCGGCGCTTCGCCGACGCGGTCACGCCTGAGCAATTGACCTCAGGTTCGAATGACGCCGCCTCGTCGCACTAGTCCCCCAAGGAAGTTAAGGAAGCACCATGAGTTTTGACCTCACGACTGAACAACGAAGTTTTCGTGACGTGCTGCGCAGTTTCGTTGACGAGCGCGTCGCGCCCCACGCCGCTCGCTACGACCGCGAACAGATCTTTCCTCAAGACAGCTTTGACGCGTGCGTCGAGATGGAATTGCCGTCCCTTGGAGTGCCCGAGGCGTACGGTGGCGCGGGCGCCGACATGGTGACCCAAGCCATCATGGCCGAGGAGGTCGCGCGCGGCTGTGCTTCAACGTCGGTGACGATGTTGATCTCGAAACTGGGCATGTTGCCCGTTATCAACTTCGCCTCCGAAGAGATCAAGCAGGCGTACTTACCGCGTATCGCGACGGGCGAGATCCAAGCGAGCTACTGCCTCTCCGAGGCCGACGCCGGATCCGACGTGGCGGCGATGCGCTGTCGCGCTGATCGTGACGGTGACGACTACGTGTTGAACGGTTCGAAGTACTGGATCACGAACGCTGGTGTCTCTGATACCTACACCGTCTTTGCGAAGACCAATACCGCGGCCGGTGGCCGGGGCATCACCTGTTTTCTCGTCGAAAAGGGTCCAGGCGTTTCGTTCCCTAAGCACGAGGACAAGTTAGGACTTCGCGCGTCGCCCACTGGTGAAGTCGTCTTTGACAACGTTCGGGTTCCTGTGTCGCGCCGCATTGGTGAAGAGGGCGAGGGTTTCAAGATCGCCATGCATACGCTCGATCGTTCACGCCCGACGATCGGTGCCCAGGCCGTCGGCATCGCCCAGAGCGCCATTGACTACGCCGGGCACTACATGATGGGTCGCAACGCCTTTGGCGCACCGATTAGTGAACTCCAGGGTCTTCGATTCATGTTGGCCGACATGGCCATTCGCACCGAGGCGGCCCGCGCACTCGTCTATCGCGCCTGCGCCAC
>DAIQOO010000299.1:0-1115 GCA_036787845.1 Acidimicrobiales bacterium | reverse complement strand
GGGGTTTTCCGCCCACCAGTTCATCCGCCACGACGAAAATCTCTTTCCTCGATGGATCAATGACCGGCGTTCCCGTGATGCCAACGAAGGGCGAGATATTGCTACACGGCAGATTCGACGAGGGCACCGCTCGCGCGAGGCGTCGAGCCCAGAGAATCGAACCGTTCGATGACGAAAGTGCGTAAACAAGATTGTCTTGCGTGGCGACAAAGAGGGCACCTCCAAAGACGAGAGGTTCACCATAGAGCTGGCCTTGCAACGCAGGCGACGTCCACGCTCTCTTCGTCGTGTTGACCGCCCGGAGCGCCGTGGAAACGCCGGATCCCGCCACGTTGCCGTGGTACACCGTCCAAGAGCTTGCGCCCGACGCCGCGTTCGCCGCGTCGACTACCCCAGTCATCGCCGCCAGCATCACCATGACACCAGCGAACAACGTGACCAAGGCGCGTCCTAGGACACGCCGTTGAGCACGTTGAGTCATTGTTATCCCGGTTCGTTCTGGTTACGAAAGGCGATCACGAAACCATTCTGACCTGGATCAAGCGAGCGAAGGCCTTCAACCCGAAGTTGTCATCACGAAGTAACAAGTGGTGGCGGCTCGGGTCCACAGGTGCATAATCGTTAGCGTGAATACTTCAGGCAACACTCGCCAGAGCGCCGTTGAACAGTGAAGATAGCGATTCTTGATGACTACTTCGACACGGTTCGCACACTCAAGTGCTTCTCAAAACTGAATGGCCACGACGTCACGGTCTTCAATGACCATTGCGCGGACATTGACGAGTTAGCGAGGCGACTCCGCGACGTCGAAGTTCTCGTACTCATTCGAGAGCGCACGGCGATTCGAACGCCACTCCTCGAGCGACTTACGAAACTGCGACTTATCAGCCAACGCAGCGTGTACCCCCACATCGACGTTGACGCGTGCACGCGGCTGGGCATCGTCGTCTCGTCCAATTTGCATGACGGCACACCGTGTTACGCCGCCGCCGAGGTGACGTGGGGACTCGTCATCAGCGCTCTGCATCGAATTCCCCAGCAAGTGACGTCGATGAAAGAAGGTCGATGGCAGAACAGCGTTGGACACTCGTTGATCGCCAAAACGCTCGGCGTCT
>DAIQOO010000298.1:0-1118 GCA_036787845.1 Acidimicrobiales bacterium | reverse complement strand
GGGTGCGCCCCTCGTACACGGACACCATGTAGGCGCCCAAGAACCGCCAAGCGATTGCCAACACGACGATCATCGCAACGATTGTCCATGCGAACCCCATTAGAAACGCTCAGCCTTGAACAGCGCGAACCCGAGGTAGATAAACACGGCGACGGACAACGCAAGTAGCAACCCGTTAGTTACCGTCATACTCTCCCCAGTCCCCAAATCAAAGCCAGCATCGCGGCCACAAAAGTGACGATGCCGAGAACAACTAGAAGATCAGCCATGTGTCCAGTATCAACTTGATAGTGGTAACGGCGCGGTGGAGACTGGCGCTATCACGGTAAAAAAATGGTGAATGAACTTAGACGCGTGACCCGATTCGAGCCCACATCAACTTGGAAACAACCAGAGCCAACTCCTCTCTCTCGCTGACGTTCGCACTCGTTTGATCGAGATCATCGCTGAGACGATCGCCAACCTTTCGCCGTCCAGACTTCGCGTCGCAGTAGATGGTTTCATCGCTGCGGGTAAAACGTCATTTGGTCACAAACTCGCTAGTGCGCTTCAATGTTGTGATCGCCCGACTCTCCGCGCGAGTCTTGACGACTTTAAGAATCCATGGCGAGAGGCCAGGGAACAAGGATACGACCGCGTGAGTGGCGAGGGCTACTACCGAAATGCCTACGACTTCACTTCGGCGGTTGAGCTGTTACTTAAACCAATCGGCCCTCGAGGATCGGGCAACGTGGTGCTTTGCGCCCACGATCCTCTGACGGGTGTCGACCATCGCAAAACAACAGTGAAGGCGCCGAAAGACGCGGCCCTCGTCGTTGACTTGGTTTTCGCCTTTCGCCCAGAGTACGACCGATACTGGGACTTTCGAATCTGGCTCGACGTCTCTACTGACGTGTCACTGGCACGAGCCGTCGAGCGAGACACTGAACGTGAAGGCGCCGACGAAGCTTTACGACTGCACCACAACCGCTATCACACGGCGGAATTGATCTACGTCACCGAGGTCAACCCTACGAACAACCCGGTCGATACAGCGACCGACACCCGAACCGAAGAAAGTCATTGATGACTAAGGCCGTTTGATGGCGTTCCTTCTTGTGACTTTCTACTCGTTTACG
>DAIQOO010000035.1:0-15058 GCA_036787845.1 Acidimicrobiales bacterium | reverse complement strand
CTCACGGTCACGGAATTGCGCACTCGCGTCGGGATGGTCTTTCAACGTCCGAATCCCTTTCCCACGATGTCGATCTACGACAACGCGGTGTCGGGACTGCGCTTCAACGGCATCAAGAAGAAGGCATTGCTCGACGAAGCTGCGGAGTCGTCGTTGCGATCGGCCGCACTGTGGGACTCGGTGTCGTCGCGCTTGAAGGTTCCCGCGTCAAATCTCTCGGGTGGCGAACAGCAGCGTCTATGCATTGCGCGCGCGCTCGCCCTCGATCCCGAAGTGCTTCTGATGGACGAGCCCACCTCGGCGCTCGACCCCGTCGCGACCTTGCGAATTGAAGAACTTATGACGAGTCTGAAGAGTCGCGTGACGGTGATTATCGTGACCCACAACATGCAACAAGCCGCTCGCATCTCTGACGACTGCGCGTTCTTGTTGATGGGCGAGGACCGCGCCGGTGAACTCATCGAATTCGACACCACCGAAAAGATTTTCAACAATCCTGATGACTCACGAACCTTGGACTACACCCTTGGTCGCTTTGGTTGAGTAAACCTCGCTGTCGTTAGGCGTGAAAGACTACTCAGAGGAACGCATAGGGGGATCCGTCGTGGCAAAGGAACTGTGGCAAGAGTCGGCTTCGTCGTTGGCGCAACTCATTCGAAGCGGCGAAACCTCGTCGCGTGAAGTCGCCGAGGCTCACCTAGAGCGCATCAACGCCGTCAATGCGTCAATCAACGCTGTTGTTGAAGTGCGCCCCGAGGAAGTACTCGAAGAAGCCGACGCCGCGGACGCCAAGATGAAGGCCGGTGGTCCACTCGGTGCTCTACACGGCGTGCCCTTTAGCGTCAAGATAAATCTCGACGTCACGGGTTACGCCACGTCCGAAGGTTCGATGGCCCTCAAAGACTTCATGGCGAGCGCCGACGCGCCAATCGTCGAAAAGATGCGTGACGCTGGCGCCGTCGTGCTCGCGCGCACCAACATGCCCGATCTCGGACTTCGCGTCAACGCGGAGTCGTCGCTGTACGGCGCAACGCACAATCCTTGGAAACACGGCTACACCGCGGGCGGCTCGTCGGGCGGCGAGGCGGCCGCGATCGCGTCGGGCATGAGTCCCATTGGTCTGGGTAACGACATCGGCGGATCGCTCCGCAATCCCGCGTACTGCTGTGGCGTCGTTTCCATCAAACCCTCACGGGGACGTGTGGCCCAAGGCAACCCGAGCGCGACCTTTGAGATGGCCATCAACGCCCAGGTCATGCTCGCCGATGGCGTGCTCGCTCGACACGTGGGTGACGTGCGACGCGGCCTCGAGGTCGTGATGGGCGCACACCGCGGCGACCCTCAGTCCATCGACGCACCCCTGCACGGTCGACCGGTCTCCAAGCGTGTCGCGCTGGTGACAGAACCGATTGGTGGCGAAACCAATAAGGACGTTGCCGAGGGCGTGCGCATAGCTGGGCGGGCCCTGGAGGCCGCTGGGTATGACGTAGAAGAGGTGGAAGTGCCGATGCTCTTTGAGGCCTACTTGTCTTGGAGCGAACTGATGATGACGAGTCTCGCGGTAGCGATGCCTCGGATTGAACCTTTCATGGGCGAGGGTGGTCGGCGATTCCTTGAACTGGCCTTTGTTGAGTTTCCTCCCGCGACGCCCGAGTCGATGTCGTTGATGTTCGAGAGTCGATACCGCGTCGCGCGGGCGTGGCGCGAATTCTTGACGACGTATCCCTTGATCGTTGGTCCGACGTGGACCCAACCGCCCTTCGAACTGGGCTTTGACATACAAGACCACGAGTCCGCCATGAAAGTCGTAGAGCTCTTTCGCTTCATACTACCCGCCAACATTCTCGGACTTCCGGCGGCGTGCGTGCCAACGGGCGTCGCGAACGGACTGCCGACCGGGGCCCAGATCATTGGCGATCTCTTTCGCGAGGATCTCTGTCTCAACGCCGCCGAAGCCATTGAACAAGCGGTCGGGGTACTGACTCCGATTGATCCGCGCCCCTAACACGTGACAGTTACGATTCGCCCGATCAACCAACACGATGTACGAGCGGCGTCGCTGGTGGTGCGAGGCGGGTCTCTCACGCCCGACCTTGAAGATGAGAACGACGTCGACGCCTACTGGGGCGCCGTTGAGACAACGCGTCGACAAGACGGCGACGTCTTGGTCGCCGACGTTGACGGTGAGGTTGTGGGCGTCTGTCAAGTCATTGTCTTTCAACACTTCCAGCACACCGGTGGGTGGTGCTGTGAACTCGAGAGCGTGCACGTTCGAAGCGATCGGCGCGCAGAAGGGATTGGCACGATGCTTCTCCTCGCCGCCGAAGCGCTCGCTCGCGAGCGCGGTTGTTACCGAGTGCAGTTGACGAGCCGTAACGTCCGAGAAGACGCGCACCGCTTCTACCTCGCGAACGGTTTTGAACTGACGAGCCAAGGCTTCAAGAAGACGCTCTAAACGTCGAGTACCTCACGTAGTTCGCCGTCGTCAACGTCAAAGACGAAGCCACGAATCTCGGTGTCGTCTACCAGGGGGCTTTCGCGAAGCGTCGCCACGGTGGCACGAACGTCGACCTCGACGTCGTCGTAGGCGCCGAGCCGAAAAGGAGGCCGCACGCCAAATTGAGCGGTGAACTGCGCCTGGAGGGCCGCTTCGTCGAACGATTCGAGTCCACAGCGCGTGTGGTGAATGACCATGACCGAGCGCGTCTCTAGTAATCGTTGGCTAAGCAGCAGCGAACGGATCGCGTCGTCGGTCGCGAGTCCGCCGGCGTTTCGAATCAGGTGCACGTCGCCGAGGTCAAGCCCGAGCGCGCCAAAGAGATCGAGTCGTGAGTCCATGCAGGTAAGCACCGCGAGATGCAAGCGAGGGGTGGTGGGCATTTCACGGTGACCGTGGGACGTGACGTACGCATGGTTGTGCAATAGAAGTTCATCGATGACACTCACGAAGCCATCTTAGGAAATTGTGTTCTTGATAACTGCTCCGCGACGTAGTGAGTACGCTTCGCTACGGAGGTGACTATGGACCACATGGATGAGATTCGAGAGGAACTTCGTCAACCGTCGCGCGATTTGTACGGACTAATTCCTGACGTCATGAAGGGATACGTCGAGTTGTCGTCGGCCGCGATGGCCAGTGGAGAACTCTCCAGCGCGGTGAAAGAACTCCTCGCTACGGCCATTGCGATAACGAGAGAGTGCGACGGTTGTATCGTCGCGCACACCAGAGGCGCCGTGCGCGCGGGCGTCACGCGCCAACAGCTCGCCGAGGTGATTGGCGTAGCGATCGCGATGAACGGTGGACCCGGCACCGTGTGGGGGCCGAGAGCGCTTCGATCGTTTGACGAGGCGTTGGCGGCGCGATAGGCCTAAAAGCTATAGGGCAAATGTTTGATGCCGTTGATAAAGCTCGACGCCAGTTGGTCGGGCGGGCCCGTTGGATGAATGGACGGCGTGCGGGCGAGGAGTTCACGCCACATCACCGTGATCTCGCGACGTGCCAGATGCGCGCCTAAGCAGAAGTGTGGTCCGGGCGCGCCGAAGCCGTAGTGATCGTTGGGCGTGCGCGCAATGTCAAAGACGTAGGGATTCTCGAAGACCTCTTCGTCTCGGTTGGCCGAGTTGTAATACAAGACCACTTTGTCGCCAGCCTTGAGGTCGACCCCCGAGAGGGTGTGGTCAACGGCGAGGGTGCGACGCATCCAGATGACGGGTGAGGCCCAGCGCACAATCTCTTCGGTGGCGGTCTTGGCGTGTGTCTCGTACTCGTCTACGAGACGTCGTTGTTGGTCGGGGTACTCGCCGAAGGCGTGCAGCGCGTGGGCGATGGCCGTGCGGGTGGTTTCGTTGCCGGCCGTCACGAGTAAGACGAAGAATGACGCCAGTTCTTGTTGGGTCAGCTTCTCCGATTCAATCTCGGCGTTCACGAGTGCGCTGGTGATGTCGTCAATCGGTTGATCGACGCGGTACTTGCCGAGCTCTTCCATGATGGCGGTCAACGTGGCGCCCGCTTCAAGGAAGGCCATGACGGGGTCGGTGCCTTCGGGAATGAATTCGGGGTCGCCGTTCGAGAGAATGATGTTCGAACAGTGCAGTACCGTGGCGAACTCGCTTCGCGGCACGCCCATCATCGAGCAGATGATCTCCAAAGGAAACGGTGCCGCGACGTCGGCGATGAAGTCCCCGGTGCCCTGTTTCCTAGCCTCGTTGATGATCTCGTCGGCGACGCGTTCGATGGACTCTTCGATTGCGCGAACGTTTCTCGGATTGAACGCGTTCGACACGATGCGGCGCAGGCGAGCGTGTTTGGGGTTGTCCGTAGAGATCATGCCCGAGAAGTACTCGACCATCTCGACGGGCAGGTCGAGCAGTGACACGGCCCCTGGACCCGAGAGAAAGACCTCGGGGTGGCGCGAGGCGTCGGCGACGTCCTTGTAGCGCGTCAGGGCGTAGTACCCAGTGCCCTTTGGGAATTCGATCGAAGAGCCCTCGAGGATCGGCTCTTCGAAGTGGCGAATGGGCTGCTCGTGGCGAAGGGTGGCAAACGCGCCGTCGCGCTCTGAGTACGGGCGGCGCCAGAACGCCATGTCCGAAAGGTCGATCTCCTCAACGCGCAGCGAGCTCGTTGGTTCATTCATGTGGTTCATCGTAGTGACAAAGCATTCGGGCACGAAGGGTGACTTTCACGGCAGACTGTAGGGGTGGAACTCAGTGATCAAGAACGAGCGAGTCGTCTCTCAGCGTTGAATGCGCTGTTGGATCTGATGCGCCCTTCGGTGCAAGCCGACGGCGGGGACCTCGTGTTGCTTCGTTGCGACGTCGAGACCGGGGTCGTCGAAGTACAGCTCCAGGGCGCGTGTTCGAGTTGTGCGATCTCCTCGGACACCCTCCAAGGTGGTGTGACGCGAATCTTGACGGATCGCCTCAAGTGGGTGACCGAGGTGATCGGTGGGGTCGACGAGTCAATGGACCCCGAAGACTCGTCACTACTTGGCACTGGCGCCTACGTTCCTCGCTATCGCCAACTCTAAATATCGCGCGCTACAGCGAGGCGGGTAGCGCGACGCCGCTCAGCTGCTCGGCCACGTCCCACAGTCGCTTCGCCGTGGTGAGGTTGCGCGCGGACCTCGGTGGGCGAACCAGCGCCGCTGGGCCAACCATGCCAAAGAGACGACTCGGTCCGTAGTAACTGCCAGCGAGTGCGTCGGGGCTCGTCGACGCGACGAGCAGCGGTTCAGTGCCCGGTTCGACGCCCTGCGAGGGAAGAAACATGATCCTCGTCATCCACGACGGGCGTGGTTGCTTCTTGCCCAGACTCGTTCCGGCGAGGAGCAGATTAGTCCGCGTGAATCCCGGATGTGCGGCGTTACTTACGAGGTCCCACCTACGTTGACCGGCGACGACCGCTAGCTGTTGGGCGAACAGCAGATCCGCCAATTTGGATTGGGCGTAGGTGAGGTAGGGGACGTAGCGACGCGTGTGCTGTATGTCGTTGAATCGAATGGTGCCCATGGCGGCGGCGTTGCTACTCATGGTCGTGACACGAGACGCGGGCGTCGCCAAGAGCAAGGGCAAGAGTCGCAAGGTGAGCGCGAACGGTCCAAGAAAGTTGGTGGCGAGCTGAAGTTCGACACCGTCAGCGCTGAGAAAACGCTTGGGCGGGGCCATTACGCCCGCGTTGTTCACTAAGAGGTTGAGTTCTTGGTGGTGGGCGAGCATCGAATCGGCGAACTCTTTCACTGAAGTGAGATCAGCAAGGTCGAGGCGCCGCACGTCGATTTGGGCACCTGGAATCGCGGCGAGGATCTCGTCGCGCGCCCTTTCACCCTTTTCCAGAGAGCGAACGGCCATGATGACGTGCGCGCCGGCGCCCGCGAGTTTGCGCGCCGCCTCTTTTCCCGTGCCGCTGTTTGATCCCGTGACGACAACCGTCTTTCCGGTTTGACTGGGAACGTTGTACACCGCGGCTCCTTGAGTGGAGTGACGAAGGCGGTCACTTCAGTGTTCAGCGTAACGGCCCGTCGAATTTCGTTACTGGGAGATACGGGCACGCGCTGGTGAGTGTGGTGGTTCGTGAGCCTCACGTACGGTACTTTTGTCGTTTCTGAGTAGCGGGGGTCACGCTCGTCGAGTTACCTAGTATTATTTAGTTAGGAGAACTAATGAATGTAACGATGAACGATACAGCCGCCCGCCTACGTCGAGCGATCACCCGGATGAACCGGAAACTTCGTTACACCTCGTTGAGCGGCGTCACGCCAGCTCAGGCTTCGATGTTGGCGTCCATTGAACAGCACGAAAGTCCCTCCCTTGGCGACCTCGCTCTAGCAGAACAGATTCAGCCCCCCTCGGTGACGCGCCTCGTGAAGGACCTAGAAGAGGCCGGTTTGATCGGCACGATGGTCGACCCACTCGATCGACGCTGCACGCGTGTCGCGCTGACCGCCCTCGGTCGTAAGGAACTCAACGTCATTCGCCAACGAAAGACGGAGTTCCTCGAGCGCAAGCTCCTCGCGCTCTCGACGAGTGACCAACGCCGAGTTGAGGAGTTAGCGTCATTTCTCGAAGTGTTGTTGGAGGACGAATGAGTTTGATGACGCGAGGAGAGTCGCGAACGTTCGCGGCGCTAAAGGTCCGAAACTTTCGTCTTTACTGCATTGGCCAACTGATCTCCGTGTCGGGAACGTGGATGCAGTCCCTAGCCCAAGGTTGGCTGGTGTTGCAGATCACGGGTTCATCGGTAGACCTGGGCATCGCAATAGCGCTGCAGTACGTGCCAATGTTGCTCGCGGGATCCTACGGCGGTCTGATCGCTGATCGACACGAGAAGCGCCGCATTCTCTACTTCACCCAGACCTCAGCTGGACTGTTGGCCCTGCTGCTGGGCATTTTGGTCTCACTACACCACGTGACCGTCGTGAGCGTGTACGTTATTGCCTTTGGTTTGGGCATCGTTAACCTCTTCGACGTGCCCGCGCGCCAGGCTTTTGTGCAAGAGATGGTGGGCCGTGACCTGATCGCCAACGCCGTGAGTCTGAACTCGGTCTTGATGAACGCCGGTCGCTTGATCGGCCCAGGCATCGCGGCCGGTTTTATCGCCGTCGTCGGCACGGCGACGTGCTTTTACGCCAACGCGGGCTCGTTCGTCGCGGTGCTCGTGGCGCTCGCGCTGATGAAAAGTGCTGAGTTCTTGCCCATGCGCACCGTTGATCGTGAGAAGGGTCAACTGCGCCTTGGTCTCAAATACGCCTTCACGACGCCAGTACTTAGAAACGTCATCATCGCCGTAGCGGTAGTTGGTACGTTCGCGTACAACTTCACGGTCACCCTGCCGTTGCTCGCGCGCATCACGTTCCACGAGACGTCCGCGGCCCACTACGGCATCATGATGGGGGCAATGGGACTGGGCGCCGTCATCGGTGGACTTATTGTGGCGCGCCGCGGCCGCCCTACCCCCAGGATGCTGGCCTTTTTGATGCTGGGCTTTGGGCTCTTCATGACGCTCAGTGCTTTCGCGCCCACGGTGACCTTGGCGGAGATCGCCCTGATTCCCACCGGTGCCTTTTCCATCGCGCTCATTGCGACGGCGAATTCGCTACTGCAGTTGAATTCGATCGAGCAGATGCGAGGACGCGTTATGAGTCTCTATAGCATCGCGTTCTTGGGAACGACACCAGTCGGCGCGCCACTCGTTGGGCTCGTCGTTGCGTGGTCGAACCCGCGGCTCGGCATCTTTATGGGCGCGGCATTCGCAACGTTGACGGGTCTAGGGCTGTTACTTCAACAGCGCCAACACGTTCGTCGCTCGAACGTGTTGGTGAGCGTCTAGGCGTTTGGAACTTTGGGCTCTTTGGGGAGACCGAGTGCTCGTTCGCCAATGATGTTGCGCTGGATCTCCGCGGTACCACCCCAGATGGTCTCGGAGCGCGAGAAAAAGAACGACGCCTGAATTTCCGACACCGGGTAGTCGGCTCGTCCGCGCCGCAGTCCCGCCAGCGCCCCTTCTATGGGGCCCTTGCCGGTGAGAATCTGTGCCTCCATGCCGAGTAAATCGATGGCGAGTTCCATTGTCGAACGGTGCGCTTCGGACCAGAACATCTTGTTGCACGCACCAAGGAGCGCCGCGTTGTGCGTGCCGTTTAGTGCGTCGGTTAGTGAACGATAGCCATTGATCTCCATGATCTTGACTTTGGACCAGGCCTTCACGAGCGCGTCGCGCACGAGCGCGTCGTCGTTCTTGTGTACGCGCGTAGCTTCGCTGACGATCAACTCCCACTCCTTTAAGAAGCGGCGATAGCCGGTGGTTGACGACGAGCCTCGCTCGAAGCCAAGCGTCGTCATGGCGACTTTCCACCCGTTGTTCACGCCGCCAACGACGTTGCCCTTCGAGCAGCGTGCGTTAGTGAAGAAGACTTCGTTGAACTCTGCTGATCCGTCGACTTGGGTGATTGGGCGAATGTCCACTCCTTCTTGGTGCATGGGGACCAAGAGGTAACTGATGCCGGCGTGTTGTGGCGCGTCGGGGTCCGTGCGCGTGAGGAGGAATACGTAGTCGGCGTGTTGCGCCTGGGTCGTCCATACCTTTTGACCGTTGATGACCCACTCGTCACCGTCGAGCACGGCCGTAGTCTTCAAACTCGCTAAGTCCGAGCCCGAGTCCGGCTCGGAGAACCCCTGACACCAGGCGATCGTGCCCTGCAAGATCCCCGGGATGAACTCTTTCTTTTGTTCGTCTGTGCCCCACTGGAGAATCGTCGGACCGACCAAAGTGTCACCAAAGAAGTCGGCGCGCATCGGCGAGTTGGCCTTGGCGAACTCCTCGTTCAACACGACTTGGTCCATCAAGGCGAGTCCTTTGCCGCCGTACTCAACGGGCCAGCCGGCACAGATCCATCCGCCGGCAAAGAGCTTCGCGGTCCAGGTGTCGTTGAACGCCTTGCGTTCCTCGCTCGTCATCGAAAAGTTCGGATCGAACCAGCCCGCGGGTAGGTTCTCCTCGAGCCAGGTGCGGATCTCCTTGCGGAAGGTCTCAGCTTCTTGGGGGTAGGTCAAATCCATAGATGAAAGCGTAGTCACTGTGCCCAGCGCCCTTTGGGGCCATTTGTGCCCCCTCGGGAATTGGGGGAGAATAGTAGACCGAAACGAATAAGAAAGTTGTCCATTGCCCCGCACCGTTCGCCAAACCATCGCCGACACCAAGGCGTCGTGGGCACTCAGCCGTTCAATCACCCTGCCCGGGCACGTCCCGCCCCGGGCCGCCGAACCCGGGAAATCTCGCGTCGCGTTCTTGATCTACCGCGGCAACCCTCGCTGCGGTGGTCAGGGGGTTTACACCCGTCACCTGACCCGTGAGCTCGTGGCGCTCGGCCATAGCGTCGAGGTCTTCGCCGGTCCGCCCTGGCCCGAACTTGACGACGGCGTTGGTTTTACGCCCGTTCGAAGTCTCGATCTCTACCGCGACCCCGATCCCTTTCGGATACCTGCGCGTTCTGAGTTCACGTCGCTCGCGGACGTCGCGGAGTTTGGTGTCATGTTGAGCGCGGGCTTTGGCGAACCACTCGCGTACTCAATGCGCATCGCAAAGTTGCTCAAGTCCCGACGGAGCGACTTCGACATCATTCACGACAACCAGTGTCTGGGGCCGGGCATCTTGCGTCTACACAAGCGAGGCTGGCCACTTCTCGTGACGTTGCATCACCCAATCACGGTGGACCGATCGATCGCGCTCGACCACGCCGAGACGTTCTGGAATCGCGTGACGACCCGTCGCTGGTTCGGGTTCTTGCGCATGCAAGTGCGCGTCGTGAAGCGTCTTCCCGCAGTGTTGACGGTGTCACACAACTCCAAGACCGACATCAACGCCCAGATGGGTGTTGCGCTCGAACGCTTGACCGTCGTGCCGGTGGGCGTTGACCACCAGGTCTTCAAGCCCTACGACGACGTCGTGAAAAAAAGGGGCCGCCTTATGGTCACGTCCAGTAGTGACGTGCCGATGAAGGGACTCGTGCCACTGCTCGAAGCGGTCGCCAAGTTACGCGCCGAGCGCGACATCGAACTCGTCGTGATTGGTCAACCAAAGCCAAAGGGCCGCGTCGCGAATGCGATGGAGCGACTCGGCCTCAACGACATCGTGACTACTGTCACTGGCGTGAGTGACGAAGAACTCGCGCGACTTTACGGCGAGGCGGAAGTGGCGATCGTTCCCAGTCTCTACGAAGGATTCTCCCTGCCGGCGATCGAGGCGATGAGCTGTGGAGTGCCGGTCGTCGCGACGACCGGTGGCGCGCTGCCCGAGGTCGTGGGTGTGAGTGGCGAGACCGGACTGTTGGTCGAGCCCAACGACCCCGACGCGCTCGCCGCCGCCATCTCTCGGCTCTTGGATGACCAAGCGTTGCGCGATTCTCTTGGTCGCAAAGGCCGACAGCGCGTCATTGAGCGATTCACGTGGGGGGTAACCGCGCGCGGGACGGCGGCTTGTTACGACGCCATTTTGAGCGGACGTCCACTTCCCGACTCGGTGATCTTTAACTGATGTTGACCGCAAAGTATGAACAACTTGGCCTGAAGTCTGGCGACAAGATCCTCGATCTGGGCTGTGGCTTTGGACGCCACGCGTTCGAAGCGGCACGCCGGGGCGCGAGCGTCGTGGCGCTTGACGCGGGACGTGACGAGGTTGAAGGCGTCGCCAACATGTTTGCCGCGATGGTCGAGGCGGGTGAGTTAACCAAAGGATCCCTGCACGCGACTACCGTTCAGGGAGACGCTTTGCACCTGCCATTTCCCGATGGCTCCTTCGACCGAGTGATCTGCTCTGAAGTGCTCGAGCACATTCCCGACGACCGCAGCGCTATGCAGGAGCTAGCGCGTGTGTTGCGTCCGGGGGGCACCATGGCAATCACCGTGCCGCGCTTTGGACCCGAGCTCGTCAATTGGGCGCTCTCAGATGAGTACCACAACGTGCCCGGCGGTCATATCCGCATCTACCGTCGCTCCGTGCTCACCGAGCGACTCCGTTCGACGGGCCTCGTAGTGACGGGACACCACTACGCCCACGGTCTGCACAGCCCCTACTGGTGGTTGAAGTGTTTCGTTGGCACGACGAACGACGAGCACCGACTCGTGAAGCTCTACCACCGACTACTGGTGTGGGACATCATGAAAGCGCCAGCCTTGACGCGTGGCGCTGAACGCGTGCTCTCGCCGCTGATGGGCAAGTCCGTTGTTGTGTACCTAGTGAAGCCCCAGTGAGGGCGACCACGAGCTCGCTCGGGGGCGTGCCCGGGGTGCTGACGAGCGAAGAGCTGGCGACAACTGCCAGTTACCTTTCGTCGTTGCAGCTGGCGAGCGGACAGATTCCTTGGTTCGCGGGGGGTCACAGCGATCCGTGGAATCACGTTGAAGTGGCGATGGCGCTTACGATCAGTGGTTACCTTAACGAAGCGCGTGCGGCGTATCAGTGGTTGGCCGTGAATCAACTCGGCGACGGCAGTTGGTTCAACTACTACGTGGGCAATCGCGTCAAAGACGCGCGACTCGACACCAACGTCTGTGCCTACGTCGCGGCCGGGCTCTACCACTACCTCTTGGCCACTGACGACATCGACTTCGTCGCAGAACTCTGGCCCGTTGTTGAACTCGCACTCGAGTTCGTGTTGCGTTGGCAGCTCGACGACGGCACGATCCGTTGGTCGCTCGACGCCCAGGGACGTCCCGAGTCTTACGCGTTGTTGACGGGCTCGTCGTCGATCTTTCACTCACTGTGCTGTGGCGTGGCGCTCGCTGAACGACTCGACCACGCCAAGCCCGAGTGGGAACTCGCCGCGGGGCGACTGGGCCACGCGGTCGCCCATCACCCCGGCGCCTTCGCGCCCAAGAACGAGTTCGCTATGGACTGGTACTACCCGATCTTCTCGGGCGCTCTTCAAGGAGAAGCCGGCGAGAAGAGAATCGACGATGGCTGGGAGCGTCACGTGATGGACGACCTTGGCGTACGATGCGTGTCGACGAACGACTGGGTGACGGCTGCTGAAACCGCCGAGTGCGTGCTCTCGCTCGACGCCCTCGGTCTGACGAATCGTGCGCTGGATCTCTTTACGTGCACGCAACTGCACCGACGAGGCGACGGCGCCTATTGGACGGGCATCGCCTACCCAGACCGCGTCACGTTTCCCGATCGCGAGACGACCTCCTACACCGCAGGGGCAGTATTGCTCGCCGCGGACGCACTGAGTTCATCGACGAGGGCGGCCGGTCTCTTTCGCCACGACGGGCTGGCCGCGCCGCTCGATCTCGCCGAGCCGGGTTGTCCGCTGCGTCGTTAGCTGGCGCGGATGAGAACTCGCAGCGATCCCTCGCCTTCGTTCTCTACTTCGACGAAATGCCCACTTTCGAGCGCGGCGAGATAGATCTCATAGGGCGCCTGGCCGCCGTCGCGGGGATGCTCAAAGACGTCGTGAATCGCGAGTAGTCCCGTTGGCACGATCTTGGGCGCCCACGCTTCGTAGTCAGCCCAGGCCACGTCGTGCGCGTGGCCCCCGTCGATGAACACGATGTCGAGAGGTTGCGAAAAGTGAGCAGCGACAATTTGTGAGTCGCCGACGAGTCCAATCACTGTTCGCTCCAGTTGGGCTTCAGCGATGGTTCGTTGCCACGTCGGCAACGTATTGAGTCGCCCGTCCGCGGGATCGACGAGCGAGGAATCAAAGTGTTCCCAGCCCTCTTGGTTCTCTTCGCTGCCGTGGTGATGATCGAGTGAATAGAGGACGCTGTTCGTCTCTTCGGCCGCGGCGCCGAGGTACAGAGCGGATTTTCCGCACCACGCACCGACTTCGAGCCACGTTCCGGCGGGTACGCGCTCGCCGAGCGAGCGCGCGAGCTGAAACAATGCGAGGCCTTCGTCACGGGGCATGAAGCCCTGTGCTCGCTCGGCGAGCGCAAGAAGCTCGTCGCGTCGCCTCACTTGATCACCAGCGTGATCAGGGTATAGACACCGAGCGCGACGAAGATCGTGCCGCCCACGCGGCGAATCCACTCGAGCGGCATGACGCGCTGGAGCAGTTGACCGCCATAGGCCCCAAGAAACGTCACGCTGATGAGCGCGATCGACCCGGCGAGAAAGACCTCGAGGGGTTGGTGCGTTCTGACGGAGAAGCTCGCTGCTTGGATCTGCGAGAGATCGCCGAACTCGCTGATAAAGATGACGCTAAAGGCCGTCGCGATCTCCTTGGGTCGTGACGACGGGCGCTCACTCATCGCTTCGCGTTCGCCCAACTCTTTCTCTCGGGACTCCTTTGACAACAAAAGGTACCCGCCGCCGCCCAAAAAGGTCGCCGCCACGATGAGGTCCTTGAGGGTCGCGGGTAACAAGGACAGAAGTCCGGCCGCGCCCACGGCGATACCCATCTGCACGACGAAGGCGCTCGACGCGCCCAGAACGATCGACGATGGACGCGCGCGCGTGCTCATGACGATCATGGCGATCATCGTTTTGTCGGGTAACTCAATGAGGAACATCAGGGCGAAGATGCCCAGGAACGCCCCGACGTTCACGTTCGAACTTAGAACTGTTGGCGCATAGCCGCCGCGAAGGCAAGTCCCACGCGCATCCGCTCGATCGCCTGTTCGACGGTGCGCTGCTCACCCGCCAGTGGGTGCTCGGTGTGGAATTTTTCTACTTCATTAGCGAAGGCTTCGTCTTTGATGTACGTCGGCACACCGAGGGTGAGACGCGATAGCGAGTTCTGCGGGAACTTTTCTGAAGCCTCGTCCCAACGTTTCGTGAAGTACTTCCACACCGTGGGTCCCGTCTTTGGGTTACGCGACAAAATCCCGAGTACGATCGCCGAGTCTTGACTGCGGAACTCGCTGAAGCACTTTTCGGCCGCGTCGAGCGCGACGCGCTCTTCGCTGAATCCGCCGAGTCCGTACCACTGGTAACGCTGCGCGTCCTGGGGTGTCGCGGCGTGACGGTAACGCTCGAGGAAGATCTCGTAGTCGCCCGGGCGGTCCTGGCGCGCGACGATCTGCAGGATTGACCGCGCAAGGTTGCCGTCGAGGTCATTCGCCTCGAAGCGCTTTACCGCCTCTTCTTGGATGGCTCGGTCGTCACCGATCGTGCCGAGCACGCCGAGCACGACCGAGCGCACCTGAGGTGTCAGCTCACTCTCGCCCGGAACGCTGTCCCAACCGAGTCGAGCGAACTGCGGCGTGAAGAGGTGACGTACTACCTTCACGAAGCCCTCTCGCTGGTTGGGCTCTAACGCTCGATCGATGTAATCAAGCGCACTCGCGACGGTGGCCCACGGAGTCGGCTCGTCCTGATCGCCGAGCCCCCGGGCAATGGCGAGAAAGTCCTGCCACGTAATCTGCCCGGCGAGGAGCGAGGCCCAACTGTCGGCGAGGAGTGTCGCTCGCTCTAGCTCTTCAAGCTCGTCGATGTGACTGGCCAACGCCGCAAGTTCGGCCTTGCCGTAGCGCGAGCGAAACACGCCCGAGCCGCCCGCGTTCAAGACAACGGGCGCGGCGTCGCTAACGTTGATCGGCTTGTCGATTAGCAGGTGGCGACTGGTCTCGCCGCCACTCAGTGAGCGCGTCAGCACGGGCACCATCCACAACGAACCAATGGCGCTCTCGCCCTTGGCCTTGCCGTAGGAGAAGGGCTGTTGGGTCAATTCGCCGTTGGCGAGTGTGACGAGCGGGTGGCCCCCCTGGAGAATCCAAGTGTTCATCACGTCGCGCACGGGTTGTTTCGAGATCTCTTCGAGCGCGTCCCAGAGGTCGGTCGTGACGGTGTTGGCGTAGCTGTGCTTGGTCAGGTAGAGACGGATTCCGTCGCGAAACGTCTCTTCACCCAAGTACTGCTCGAGCATGCGAAGAACCGAGCCACCTTTTTCGTACGTGAGAACGTCGAACATGCCGCGCGTGTCGTCTGGTGAGATCACTTCGTACTCGATGGGTCGCGTCGAGTGAAGTCCGTCGGTTTGCAAAGCGGCGTCGCGGTCGACGCCAAAGCTGACCCACATCTTCCACTGCGGGCGAAAGGCGTTGGTGCAGAGGATCT
>DAIQOO010000034.1:0-15086 GCA_036787845.1 Acidimicrobiales bacterium | reverse complement strand
CAGGTTTTCAAGTCATGAGTGAAGAGTCGGGCATGACGGGTAGCGGCGATCTCACGGTCGTCATTGATCCGATTGACGGCTCGACCAACTGCGATCAAGGTATTCCCTTTTTCGCGACGAGCCTCGCCGTGCTTCGTGGCAACGAGCTCGTCGCGGCTCTTGTGAAGAATCAGGCGACCGGCACGATTTTCGAGGCCGAAAAGGGGAGCGGCGCCACTCGTGACGGCGATTCGATAGCACCGAGTGGCCGGACGGATTTCGCCAAAGCAATCGTTGCTTTTTCGGGACTTCCGTCTCGTCACCTCGGTTGGGCGCAGCATCGCGTGCTTGGTGCTGCGAGTTTGGAGATCTGTCTCGTTGCCGATGGTTCGCTCGACGTGTACAGCGTGGCGCAAAAGTCAACGCTGAATCCGTGGGACTACCTCGGAGGGCTACTCATCGTTCAAGAAGCCGGAGCTGTCGTCGCGGAGTACGAGGATGAACCACTCGTTACCTCAGAACGCGTCTCTCGCCGTCCCGTTTTTGCGGCCACGAACGAACTGCTCTCGTTCATGCGACAAGCAGGAACCATCTAGGATTGATGTCCTCGGGCGCTTAGCTCAGTTGGTTAGAGCAGCTGATTTACACTCAGCAGGTCGGGGGTTCGAGTCCCTCAGCGCCCACCAAAGGTGGCGAGTTCCAACGTTGCCGAGGAACACCAGATGTCTCCGCGCTGAGAATCTGGTGCCGTATGGTTCGATACGCTTGCTGCTTTGCTCAGGTCTTCGACTTGATCAACGTCGCTTTACATACTGACGTTTAAGTGAATAGAAAGGTCCGCGGAGGACTGACCCACGTCCACTCGATAGAGACCGGGAATGATCTGGAACGAGTTGTTTTGGAAGACCTCGAATCCCGACGAAGGGATGACCATCATGATCTGCTTCGAGGCCGATGGATTGAGGTCAACGCGTTGAAAGTTGCGCAACTGTTCGGGGGGCTCGCCGGTTGAAGCGGGATACGCGACGTACGCCTGTACGACGTCGGTTCCCGCTCGCGACCCGGTATTGGTCACCGTGAGACGTATCGTCACACCGGACGGCGTCTTTTTTAGCGTGGCGTTGGACAACTTGAAGGTGGTGTAACTCTCCCCGTAGCCGAAGTTGAAGAGAGGTGCGATCTTGTTCGCTTGGTACCATCGGTAACCGATGTCAAGACCGGTACCGAAATTGACGACCGAGTTGACACCGGGGAACGACGAATCACTCGTGGCGGGCATCGTGGAAGTGCTGGTCGGGAAGGTCAACGGAAGCCGTCCCGAGGGATTGATCACGCCGGTGAGGATGCTCGCGATGGCCGTGCCGTCTTCTTGGCCCGGATACCACGCCTCGAGTACGGCGGCCACCTTGGTGATCCAGGGCATGACGACCGCGCCGCCGGTGTTGAGGACCACGATCGTGTGAGGATTGGCCGCCGCCACCGCGGAGATGAGGGCGTTCGCGTCGCCGGGCAGACTCAGGCTCGGAATGTCCACACCCTCGGAACTTGCGTTCCCGGCAAAAATGATCGCAAGCTTCGCTTGGCGCGCCGCACGCACGGCTTTATTGATGAGAGGCGTCACGTCCATGAGGCTGAACGTCGGAGCCGGGTGGTTCTTGATCTGGAACCACTGAGCGGAGAACGTGTACTTGTGACCAGCAATGAACTGAGCGGTCGCGCTCAAGTCGGCGGGAGCGTGCAGGCCCGCTGAGGAGATGAAGGGTTTCTTGTCGAGGTAGAGCCAGGTGTCGCCGTACTGTTGAAACGTGATCTCGTAGGTCCCGGTCGCCTTGGCCCTGATGACCATGCTCCACTTGTCCCACCCGAGTCCCTTGCCCGGTTCGGTCGCGGTGGCGATAGCCGCGGTAACGCTCGGGTCCTTTTCGAGGGCGATGTCGGCTTTGCCCGCTTCACCGATGGGCGCCAAGGGCTTGACCAACTTGAGCGGCGTCCCCTTCACGATATCGACGTCGCTCAACTTATCGAGGTCCAGGGTCAGCGGTCCACCGGGTTCGTACGAGACCTTCGTCTTGCTCGAGACCATTGAGCGAAGAGCGCTGAGCGGTGTGATGACGTACGGGGCTCGTACCTTCGAGCTTCCGCCACCTGACACTTGTGGGACCTGCCCGGCGTCAGTACCGATGACGGCGATCGAAGCGGTGTTGGGGTTAAGCGGAAGGATCGATCCCGGGTTCTTCAACAGGACAATGCTTTGCGTGGCGGCGGCGAGGGCGGTTTGTACGTGGGCGGGCGTGGTCACGACGGCGGTGAGTGATCCTTGAAGCGGGTGCGTAATGAGCCCGGCGTGGAACATCGGCACGAGGACCGACTGTACCGCCCGGTTCAGCTGACCCGTGGTGACCGAGCCCTTTTGCACCAATTGCACGAGTCTCGTCGCGGACCCCGGTTTGATGAGCGACATCCCCGCACGAAACGCCTGGGCCATGTTGGGTACCGCACCGAGGTCGGATCGCACGAATCCGGTGAACCCCCAAGATTTGAGCGTCGCGTACATCGCGGGGTCGGAACACGTGTTAGCGCCGCTCAACTCTCCGTAGGAGCACATGATTGAGGCCACGTGCGCCTGCTGCACCACCGCCTTGAAGGGGGCGTTGTAGAGCTCGGCGAGGGCCCGCGCCGAAACGATCTGGTTGAGGCGAAGACGGGCGGTTTCTTGGGTATAGGCCGTGTAGTGCTTGGCGTTGGCGAGTTCCCCGGTCGACTGGATGCCCTTGACGTCCGCGACGCCGAGAACGCGCGTGAGGTAGGGATCCTCGCCGTAGGTCTCAAAGATGCGCCCGCTTTGCGGCACGCGCGCCAGGTTGAGTTCCGGGCCCTGGACTACGGCGATGCCCTTGGTACGAGTTTCGACCGCCGCCTCCTCGCCCACGGTCCTCGCGATCAAGGGATTGAAGCTCGCGGCGATGCCGATGGCGGCGGGGAACTGCGTAACTCCCGTGAGACCGTTGGCGACGCCATTTGGTCCGTCGGTCAAGGTGATCGGCGGAATGCACAGTGACGGGACGCCGACGTCGCTGTTTTCTAGCGGCGGATACGTCGCCAGGATCACGAAGGACGCCTTTTGAGCGAGTGACATCTTGGCGATCACCTCGTTGGCTAATTTCGTCGCACTCTTCGAGTGATGCAGTGACTGGGCAATCCAGGGACATTGGCTGGTCGGCGCGGAGGCTTTGACGAGAGATTTCGTGGGGGTGGCGCTCGCGAGGCTCGTTTGCATCGAAGTCACCGTCGTCGCCAGAAGAATCGTAAACGCTAGGGCCGTGACGACCAGCGAGGTGAGGGCACCGTGGCCGGTCAGGCGCCCGTTCATCTCGACGTCTCTTTCGAACTATCGAAACGGAACCTTATTGAGAAAATGGGCATCCTGCACTTTCGTCGAAAACCCAGTCTCAGCCTATTAGGGGGCGGACCTTGGCGAAAAAGGTTCCTAAGTCACATTTTCTGCGTCGCCGATACTCCGTGCTGATGCGAGGCGAAGTCTCGAGCGCCCGAGCGTGGCGAACGCAATCTCCGTTCTTCTCACCACAACCGCAATTCAACCGCGGCGCACTTAGAATTTCCTCATGCCCAGTGACGAGATTTCAAAGCGTCAAGCAGACATTCGGAGCGGAGTTGCGAATGAGGAGCGCCTCTTGGCACTTGGTCGTGACGTTGAAGGTCGGACGCCGACTCCTTCGTTGCCGAACCGGCGAAGGTCTCGCTTGTCGGGGGTGGAAAGCAACGCTCGACTGACGGCGGCGGCGGCGGCCGTCATTTTTGTTCTTTTGGCAATCGAAGGCGTGACTATTCTTCGAATTGGGAATCTGCTCAACGTACACGTATTTATTGGCATCGTCTTAATCCCGATTGTAGTTGTCAAGATCTCATCGACGATTTGGCGATTCGTGCGGTACTACGCGGGCGATCCTGAGTATCGTCGCCATGGCCCACCGGTGTTGGTGCTTCGACTCCTCGGACCCGTCGTCGTCGTACTGACAGTGGTGGTGTTCGCCTCGGGCGTCGGTCTCGTGGTGTTGCTACCAAGGTCGTTGCGCCAAGAACTGTTCTTCGTACACCGAGCAAGTTTCATCTTGTGGATAGTGGTAATGACGGTTCACGTGCTTGGCCATTTAGGCGAGACGACGCGACTTGCGCCACGTGACTGGCTGCTCAGGACTCGTCGACAAGTTGCGGGTGCTTCAACGCGTCAGTGGATTCTTGTTTGTAGCGTGGTGCTCGGTGCGCTGGCGGCTGTTGCCATCACGCCACACGCGTACGGTTGGTTTTCGCGCTAGCGGCGCGCTTTTGTGGCTTTGATAGTCAACGCGTCCTCGCGGCGTGGCTCGTCATTCATAAGGCACTAACTCAAGCGAAACCTCGCTAGTACGGGTGTGGACCTGATCATCGAGTCCCTTCTTGCAGGACCGCAGCGTGAATCCCTACTTGCCCGACACGCGCCGAGATTGGAGACGACGAATGCGGACACGTCCGTTTTGCGTCGGTTCTCAACTGGCGTCAGTGCGAAGATGCACAACACAGTGAGTCGCCATTCAATTGACGTACGACGACTCCTCGCGCAAAGAACCTGCCAGTACAATCAATAGCGTGATGGATCTGGAAAACTCGCAAGACCATCTGGAGCGTTTCGTAGGGCGTTCATTTGGGCGCCGAGGTGCGAGGCTGGAACGTAGACGAAAGACCTTGCTCAGTGAGTTTGAGGCGTCGAGCATTGAGCGAAGCGCGTAGCCGTGTCGCGTCGAGTCGGCATCCTAGCGTTGGTGATTCTGCTCCTTTTTGCCGCAGTGGCGGTCCAGTCGCTCAACCTTCAGTTCTTTCGCGCGAATGCTCTCGACAAGTCGCCACTCAATCCACGGGTGTCCAATTCGTCAACGTACGCCCTCCGAGGTGAGATCATCGCGGCCGACGGGACGATCCTCTCGCGCTCAGTGCCAGTAGTGGCTGGCCAGAGTTTCTACAAACGCGTCTATCCCTTGGGCGCTCTCACCGCCGGTGTGGTCGGGTTTTCGTCTCCAACTTACGGAACCTGGGCACTCGAGGCTGAGTACAACAGTTATCTCAGCGCCCACTCCCAACCGCCCCAGAATTTCGCCCAGGTCTTGGCCCCCACGACTGCGGCGGACAACGTTACGTTGACACTGCAACCCTCGCTTCAACGAATCGCCCAAAAGTGGCTCGCGGGCCGCGACGGTGCGGCCGTGGTTCTTAATCCTCAAAATGGCGACGTATTGGCGATGTATTCGAACCCCACGTATAACCCGGATCCTTTCACGTCGTATGTCTCCAAGGTCGTCGCGGCAGCCTGGAAAAAGGACACGACGAAGAACGTCCACGGGTTTCCGCCGTTGGGACTCGTCGCCACCCAGCAGACGTTTCCCCCGGGCTCGACCTTCAAGATCGTCACGACGTCCGCAGTCGTCGTCTCGATGCCCCAACTATTGAACAAGGTCTACCCGAAACTGACGTTTACTCCTTTGCCAAACACGAATCAGACGCTGTCGAACTACGCGCACGGCTCCTGCGGAGGCACGATCGTTGAAATGCTCCCTCCGTCGTGCGATACCGGTTTCGCGCTGGTTGGTCTTGATCTTGGTGGCACGAATCTAGCCACTGCGGCCGATAGTTTTGGTTACAACGAGGTTCCCCCCATCGATTTGCCTGGAGTGGTCGCGAGTTACTTTCCAACGGCGGCGAGTTTCACCTACAACCAGCCGCAACTGGCGTACTCAGCTATTGGTCAAGAGAACGTACGTACTTCGGCGTTGATGAACGCGCTCGTAGCCGGTGCCGTTGGTAATGGCGGTGTCATGATGACGCCGCACTTGATGAAATTCGTGACCGGGCCAGACGGAATCGTCATCAAACGGTATTCGCCCACGCCATGGAAGACGCCCTTAACACCCGCTCAGGCTGCTCAAATCGTGCCCCTCATGGTGAACGTCGCGCGTTATGGAACGGCTGCAGGCATTTTTCCTGCAGCGGACAACGTGGCGGCCAAGACTGGAACGTCACAGGTTGGTAATGGTGCCCAGAACACTGACGACTGGATGATCGCGTTCGCTCCCGCGAATAATCCGACGATTGCGGTCGCGGTAGTCATGCCCTTTCAGGTCACCTCCGCGACCGGTGCGGCAGTCGCGGGTCCGATTATCAAATGTCTCGTAGAGGGCGCGCTTGCTCTGCAGTCCGGCTTGCCCGCGTCGGGAACCTCGACAACATGTTCCAGTTGAGGGGGAATCACACTCGCGACGGATTGGCGCGACAAAGGTAATCAATTTTTACGTATTCATTAATTGACGCGGCGGAGCGCGCGGACCGCGGTTGATAGGATTGTCAGAGAGGTGACTGCCCGATACGCGTCACGGGTATTTGCAAGAGCCGTGCCACTTTATCGTCTCGACACTCGGCGTTGACGGCGACGCGGTGTATCGAGCGTCCTACGAGTCCAAATTGAGGTTGCGGATATTTTGAACATTCCCGGTGACCCAAGTTCGATGCCCAACGAAGGTGCCTCGGGCGAATCATGGCGTAAGCGACAACGCACGAAGATTTCAATACGTACCCAGCGACGCAAGTGGACGCACCGTGCTGACACGTGGGACCGGCACAACGACGCAAGTATGTTGAAAGTGGCTGCCAAGGCCATTGAGATGTCCGGCGTGAAACCCGGAATGGCCTGTGTCGACCTCGGCTGCGGCGGCGGTCGCCTCGCGTTGGAGTTAGCGAGACACGGTGCCACCGTCATTGGTGTCGACGTCAGCGACGCCATGATCGAGCACATGGAGTCGCAGGCGAAGAACGAAGGACTCTCCGGAGTAGAAGGCATTGTGTCGCCGATCGAACACTTGTCGCTCCCGGCTGAGTCTGTTGATCTGGTGATTAGCAATTACGCGTTGCACCATTTGCTTGACGCAGATAAGGCGAAGGTAGTGCGAGCGGCGTACGGCTGGCTACGTCCTGGCGGGCAACTGGTCAACTCGGACATGATGCTTGGGCGCGGTGCCACGGCTCAAGATCGTCAGGTCATCGCGAGCAAAATTAAGATGATGGCCAAGAAGGGTATTCCGGGTTACTGGAGAATACTAAAGAACGCCGGACGGTACCTTTTGAGAGTGCACGAGCGGCCAATCACCCCAGAGGCGTGGACCCGCCTCTACGAGGCCGCTGGCTTCGTAGAGGTGCAGAGTGTGAACGTCGTCTCCGAAGCGAACGTGGTGCGCGGAATCAAGCCGGGTGGATGAATCTTTTAGCTCAACCGGTTGGAGCGTCGGGACACGATCCGGCAACCACTGGCAGCGAAGGCTGACTCGTGAGAGTAGCGAGGCCCGGTACTGAACCGGCTGTGGTCATTGCAGTACGCGCCGACGTGGAGTTTCGCAAGTAGCCGTTCAAAAAGTTGATGGTCACCCGCGTCACGACGTTCAGTGCTCGCCCCGGTGGCGCGTAAGCGCTGAAGTGTGTCTGGCCAATCATGGATAAGTAGTACTTGGGCTGGGGTGCTTGGTTGTATAAGTCGACGCTGCAGGAGACGGGGTTCAAGCTGAGGTCATTTGTCCCTTGCACCACTAAAAGTGGCACCGAGGCTGAGGTGAAATACGAGCCCTTGAACCAACTCAACTCGGCACCAGAAAGAAGGACGGCCGCCTTCACTCGAGCGTCGCGACAACACGTGTTGGCGACCGCGGCGAGACTGACGTCACCACCGTCGGAATGACCAATAACTGCGATCTCGTTCGATTCGATCAGCCCCGACAGCGCGCGGTCATTTAAAAGAGTTGTAATCACGAAGCTCAAGTCCGCCGGGTGATGCACGATGTCGCTTTCGACTACTCCGCCAGGAGAGTTCGGAGACGTATATGGATAAGCGGGATCCGCCACCACGTAGCCAGCTGCCGCCCACGAATTGAGCAGTCGCGCGTACGATTCGGGGGTGACATCGAACCCTTGGGAGAACACGACGAGAGGGTAGGGTCCTGCGCTTCGCAAGGGCGTGGCGCCAGCAATGTTTGGGCCACCCGGCGCACCCGACGTTGGATAGCGCACGGTCGTGACCAATGAGCGAGCCGACATGGCACCTGAAGCTGGTTCAGTGATCGTCATGGTTATCGATCCCACCGCAGTGGGGAAGTGCTTCGGAAGCGACGTGGATGTGGTGGTTGACGATGACGTAGTCGACGACGTGGTCGTCGGAGAACCGTGGTTTCTTGATAGCACGACAACGGTGAGAGCAACAAGTATGAGGACCATCGCGATTACTCGGCGCCGGCGCCGACCACTATTTCGTCGGCCGTGTTTCGCAGATGACATTTGCAGAAGCGTAGCAGTACGTTTTAAGTGCGCCTTTGGTTGAGCCATGTTGCGCAGCCACACTCATGCGTCAAAGTCATGACGATAGTGTTAGCTATCGCTACGGTTACATTCCCTCGAGCGACTACTTCCACATCGTGAGTTGTAGATCGACGACATGATTAAAGTACGGCGCCTCGTCGATACCGATCTTTGCGCGGCGGCACAACTTCACCGTGAAGTGCTTGACATGGAGTTCCTCTCTCGTTTCGGTTCGTCGTTTATGCGTACGTACTATCGCGCGTGGATTCACTCGTCGGGATCGATCTCGCTCGCCGCTACTGACGAAAACGAGAAGCTGGTAGGTGTGTTGCTCGGCGCGACCGATCCGGCGAGTCACTTTCGAGCAATGGTGCGATTCCACGGATTACGCATTGGCGCGAAGCTTGTTGTGTACGCGGTGGTGCATCCAGCGCTCGCGAAAGACCTCGTCGTGACGAGGGGCTGGCGCTACGCGCGTGGCGTCGCGCGCCTCGTGCGCGGGCGGTTCTCGCGGGCGGTGAACGTTACGGCATCGCCGAGCGGACCTGCGGTAGGCGAGATTACTCATGTTCTCGTGGATCGTGGCGCCCAAGGAAGCGGGATAGGACGTACGCTCGTCGAGGCGTCGATAGACGAAGCGAGAATCGCTGGCGTAGACGAACTCGTGCTGGTGACGCCGCCGGACATGGACGCGAAGCATTTCTACGAACGCCTTGGTTGGCAACAAGACGGTTCACTACAGAGTCGCAGCGGCGAGAGTTTCTTGCGTTTCCGCTACTTCATTCATTAATTGTGTCGCGATGAACTCGCGCAAGAAAAAATAATGCGTCGCGTGGCTTAACGACGCGGAGGACCGGTTCCTGGGGGTGGTCGACGCGGGGGAGGTGGCGCCGGTCTTGGATAGTTGGCGCGGTGCATCGCGCGACGTCGTGCGGCCCGGCGTCGAACTGTGCGGCGGCGGCCGAGCACCAGCCCTGAGAGTCCGAGCAGAATGAGAACGATCAGCGCAAGCGCTGCGTAAGTCGATGTGCGGCCCGCCAAAAGACCCGCTGGTCGCGTCGTAGTTGTTGTTGGGATGGTTGTTGTCGTGGTCGTAGTCGTGGAGGTGGTTGTGGTTGTCGAGGGTTGACTGCCTGCGGCGAGGACCTGGGACGCGAGCACCGCACCGGCGCACCCGGGTGTTGGCGTCGCGGTCACGAGTTGAGGGACTTGGGGGGCTTCGGGCATTCCAAAGAGTGTCGTCGAGATTGCGTCGGCCATCACTGTTTCTCCCGCGACGTTGGGGTGAAGATGGTCTGGATTGAAATACGCGGCGAAGGGCGTCGTTGGTTGGCAGGCTCCGTTGTAGACGTCACCCATCAGAGCGCCAAGATTGATCACGCCATCAAATCCCGAGTTCCCCGAGAGCATCCAGTTATTGACGGCATCCATGATGGATTGCTCCGCCGGGTACCAATTCTCCGCTTGGTCGTGATCGGCTGCCGTCGAGGTGGCGCGAGGCAGCAATGTAACGCCGTAGATTTTCACTCCTTTGGCGTGCGCCGCCGCTACCACCTGAACCATGCCGGCTTCGATACGCGCCGCTCCGCCGTAGGGCGGAATCGGGTGGCCGGTCACACCGCCCGCGCCAAACCAGATGTCATTGGTACCGAGCAGCATGATGACAGCTCGTACACCAGCCAGCGACAACGCGTCCTGTTGGAGACGAGTGACACCTGGCAGGCCGCCTGAGTTCGAAGCGTAGGTTGTCCCTGGCGGGAAGAGTGTCAAGGTTTCACCCGCAATGCCTTCGTTAACTACCGACATGCGTGTCGACGTGGGCAATCGGTTGATTCGCGATTGAAGGGCGTTCACCCAACTAAATCCATTGTTCGTATAGCCATAGCCGTCGGTGATCGAGTCGCCAAAGGCGACGATGGTGCCTTGCGCGGGCGAACCGGCCACTGAAATCTGCGAAAGCCAACGCATGTACCAACTAGGGATCCGCGCGTTGTAACCGGCGCCAGAGGGAACGGTGCTTAGATTGCCTACGCCATTACTCGTGGCGTAGGAATCATGGCTGTAACAGCAATAGTGCACGCTGACCGTTGCCGGACCCGAGACAGCGATAGTGACCGCCAGTGATTCGCCGGCAGTGACCCTCATAGCTACCGGGTCGCTCGTTACCTGGGCGTGCGGCGCCATCGTAATTAGGCGGCTTCCACCAAAAGTTACGGGGATTAACGATCCCGGCACGACATTGGCTCCGACTTGTTGAACGCCAATGGTGACGTCGGCGAACGTTGTTGCAGTTGGGCTCCAGAGATTGGAGAACGTGAGCTGCACCTCGTTGCCCGCGACCGCCACGGTGGCGATGTCGCGGACCGTTGAGTTGTTCGCAAATCCGAGGGCAAGATCAGTAGGTGACGTCCACGTCGTCTGCCACCCTAACGACGCCGAAGGAGTTGACGCCGCTGACGCCAGCGAAAAGCTACCGACCGACCAACTCAGCACCGCTGTTAACGCGATAGCGAAGTGACCGAGCCCCCGAGTTTGGCGAGCCCTTTTTGACATTTTGTGGGTACGAATATTCGACGATTGACCTCTTTCTTGTCGATTATGTGCGGCATTGAGGCGCCGACCACTGGTGAAGAGAATCACGCGCACCTCTTAGTTAGCGCGCTCGCGCGCCAACCACGTTCGCTGGATTGTGTTAAGGCGCGGCATTAGACCAAGGGAATCGTGCGCGCCAGCAAGAGTGAGCGGATTGATCCACGCCTGAGAATTCGAACTAAGCAAGTAATGCAGGGACCCGCGCTGACATCGGTGAAGAACTAACTGGGCGTCGTCGTTGAGGCGGTAACGTCCCATAGGGTGCAAATCCTACCTGTTTCCCTTTTGAAAATGCAGTATGTGCGTGGACGTATTGGGAACCTCTACGAATTCCTCAATGTTGGTTCACCCACAAGATCGAAGGCACGATGCATTTTGTTTGGACGTCGATCTCATCCGTGAGTGATTACGGGACGATGAAATATCGTGGTCACGGCGCCACCTCCGCAAAGACCATCCCCGATGTCTTGAACAGGGATCCCTCGGCGTTGATGAAGAAGCCCTCAAGGCCGACGAGTCCTTCGAGAAGGTAGAGCACATCTTTTCCCCCTACGGCTAAGGCCGTTGCGAGTGCGTCGGCGAGTGCGAGTCGTCCCCCCACGACGGTCGCGGAGACCGCCGCGACGTCTTCCCCAAAGGGATTTATGAGGTGGTCGCCCCTCTCGTAGATTCCCGAGGTCGCGATGGCCGACGTGGTGGCCACGACGGCGCACAGTGCGTCTGGTTCTTGGGGGTGTCGAATGCCAACTTGGTACGTCGTTCCGGGCAGTACGCAGACGTCGCCACCCGCATTGATGAGTGCCGCAGTGATGCCTCGTTGAGCTAAAACTGAAAGCGCCCTCTCCGCGGCCCAACCCTTGACCAATCCCGTCGGGTCGAAACCACCGGGCATGGCCCAAGGATCGAAATAACCTTGCGAAATGTTGCAGGCGTGCGCGCAAAGTTCAAACACCTCATCCATCAAAGTTGACGTCGTGTTTACTTCTCCGTCACGCAGACGAGATAACTCACTGTCGGCCTTCCATCGACTAAAGCGATCATCGAGGCGATGAAGTTCCGCGCACGCCTCATCGAGTGCTCGACTGACCAGTTTGTCGGAGAGGTTGTCGGTGTCAACCATGAAGGAAACGACCGTTCCCATCACGGTCTCGGCCTTGGTGATCACTTAAAGTGAAGCGCGTCTAAGGCACCTTGAATAGAGTAGGCGTAGGCTTCGCTGGTGTACGTGGCGCCTGAGACGGCGTACACCTTCGTACTTTGGGCCGCCAACACTTCGGACTTTAATATTGGCACCGCGTATTGCTCTAGTTGCTGGGAGTACGACTCGAGGGTTTGCAGCGACGCAATTGATAGCCCGACGATGCGATTGTTGGCAATCGTCACTTTCACGGCCATCTTCCCGAATGAGTAGTTCTCTAACGGTCCGACTGCGCTGCCATTGACGTTCGCTGTTGGCACAACCGTGGTGGTCGTCGTTGATCCCGGGGGCGTTTGCTGAAGTGATGAGCTCGTTGTTGTGCTCGGCGTCGGCGACGTGACTTTCGAAACCGGCACGCTCTGGCCCGACGGGCTGTGCAGCATTAAGACGCCGACGAATCCGGCGAACGTAGCGCCTAAGAGCGAATAAGTTCCTTTCATAGTGTCCTCATCTCAGATGCTGTAGGCCTCTTGATGAATCGCGTGAGCATCGACGCCGGCGTGTCGAGCCATTGCCGAGGCGTCGCGAACAAACTCTTCCGAACCGCTTATGAAGACGTCCCGCTTCGCCATATCGGGCACCAGGTTCACGATTGAATCTAAGCGCGCCGTGTCTCTGCCGCCAATCAGTCGATGGACCTGGCCCTTTCGGATTCGCACGAGTTCTTCAACTTCGTTGACCAAAATTAAATTCTCCTCGCTCGATGCGCGAAGTACCACCACGGGTCGTGACTTCAGTGGCAGGTCCTCCAGCAGTGCACGCACCGCCGTGACGCCTACGCCGCCCGCTATAAATAGCGCGCGGCTCCGTCGTCGCGCGAAGGTGGTAAATGATCCATAGGGACCCTCGATGGCCACGGCAGTTCCCACTTTGACGTGCCCGACCGCTCTTGAGAAATTACCAACACCTCGAACGGTCAAGCGAATGTAGGGCGGCTGCGGTAGGGCGGACACCGTAAAGGGGTGAGCCTGCCACCACATCTGTCGGGTCATGAAACGCCATTCAAAAAATTGACCGCCAGCGATGGCGAGGCGTTCGAGATGTCGACCTTCGAGAATTACCGAAACGACGCCCGGACCCTCTGGTTTAATTTCCGCCACTTTCAAACGGTGTCGAATTGAACGGTAGAGAGGAACGCCAATTCGATACGTGACGATGAGCGCCGAAGCCAGTAACCACGCAATCAACCAACCTAATTGCGTTAAAGGGTGACGCACGAAAGACGGTCCAAGTGCTACTTCGTGTGCGAACGACAGTATGAGCGCCGCGTAGATCAACAGGTGAATCAGCCACCAGCTTTCTCGGGGAATCCGCGTCCGAATCTGCCGAATAGAAATTATGCCAATAGCGACCATGATGCCGAGGGCTATCGTTGCAGTGACCATGCTGGGAAACGTGTTGACGATGACCCCGACTTCTTTCAGTACGCCCGTGTTCGCTACTTCAGCGTACGAAATCGTCAAGAAGACCGCGTGAATTGAGATCAGTGAGATAGGCCACGGAGCCAAGACTCGGTGCCAATGAATGACGCCGTGTTGTCCCAATGTTCGCTCGAGTGCCGGGACTCGGCTCGCGAGAATGACCATCAGCAATGCCAGATACGTGCCCACCATCCCAGAGGTGGAGCCGATAAACATCGCCAACCCTCCTTTAAGATGGAGTTCGCTCAGAGTTCCATCGACAATTGGCAGACCGGCTACAAATCCCAAACCTAGACCGCACACCACTAAAACCGCGTAGAAGGCGAAAGGACTGGGTCCATGAGTTACCACCCTTCGCGAATCGAGTCGTCGCGCTCTCGACTCCAACGTGTGGTCTTGGGAATGAGAGAGGGCGAACTCCAAATGACGCTCCAGTAGAATGCCGCTCAGGCGGCGTGGCCAGGTCAGGCTACCGAGAAATATCGAGCGCGTACCCGTTTCTTGGCAACTTCTTATCGAGTTTTGCGGGCGTTTCTATATCGATCGCCCAGACCTGGCCCGTAGCACGCGCAGTGCCCAGACTCCTCCGGTAACGGCGGCCTGCGCCAAGGGTGCTGCGTTGCGTTTGGCCAGTTCTGTTTTTGTCACTGTTCTGACGGAAATGACCAACCTTGAACCAAAACGCCTACCGAGCGCGTCTTGCTCCGTAGCCAATAAGTAGTCAAACGAGACTTTGGACATGGCTGGGTCTTCATTATGAGAGGAGCGTGTCGTGCCATCGAATGATGTGTGTGTGTCATCGTGGACAAACGAACCCCTGAGTTTAGGCTTCGTCCACCGACGCGCTGAAAGGTCGAGCCATATGAATGAATGTATCTTTTGCCAGATTGTTCAGGGCGACGCGAAGTCGTGGAAGGTCTACGAGGACGACGCCACGTACGCGTTTCTCGACGTGAATCCCTTTAGCGAGTATCACACCTTGGTCATCCCCAAGACTCACTACGCCGACGTGTTTGAACTACCAAAAGCGCAACTGATGGAAGTGATGCGAACCGTCAAAGCTGTCGTCAGTTTGTACGAGACGAAGCTGGGTTTGCGCAACGTTCATATCTACAACAGTTCTGGTGTTGACGCCCAACAAGATGTCTTTCACGTTCATTTTCACGTCGTGCCGCGATCAGCTGGGGATGGACAAGACCTCAGTCGAACGACGCACCCAGAGTTTCGAGAGCGCTTCGACGAAATGCTGGCACAACTTGCGCCAACAACCTAGGCATGAGACCCCGAGCCTCAAACTCGATTCTCCGTGGTGTCGGAGATGGAGGAGGGAAGGGTGCCCGCGCGCGAGGGGCGGTAACCATGTACCGGTACGAAGCCCTCGGATCCTTATTTGCTAGTTCGGCTCGTGGCAGATGGGGCTACCAACGGCCATGGACGTTCTCGCTCCGAAATGCGGGCGAGGTCGAGTAGTAGTTGTTCTTCGTGATGGCGGCCAATGACCTGAAGCCCAA
>DAIQOO010000139.1:0-4128 GCA_036787845.1 Acidimicrobiales bacterium | reverse complement strand
GTTTCCTCTTCTCATTCACCTCCGACGACTACGACATCTACTTAGTGAACGATTTTCTACGCACGCGGGGGTGGCGCATGAACGGCCAGCAGTACCCGAACGCGATTCATATGGCGGTGACTCGTCCACAGACCCAGCCGGGCGTGGTCAAGCGCTGGGAAGTGGACCTCGCCGACGCGGTTGCGTACGCGACCTCGCACAAAGACGAAGCACCAAAGTCCGGTGCCATCTACGGCGGCGTCGCCGGGGGACCGAGCGAAGAGTCCGACGCCATCATCAAGTTCTTTATGGCCGACATGATGGACAAGCAAACCTCCATCCCTGCGTAATGGACGTAGATTCCGAACTCTGTCTCAGTGTGGACCTCGGCACCGGGGGGCCAAAAGTGGGCCTCGTCACGTTCGACGGTGAGGTCATTGCCCACGAGGTCCATCACGTAGCGACTCATCACAGTGACGACGGTGGCGCGACACAAGACGCGAACGAATGGTGGACGCTGATTACGGACGCGACGAAGCGACTACTCGCGAGTTCAGCGACGTCACCAAGTCGGGTGAAAGCTGTCGCGGTCACTGGTCAGTACGCCTCAACCGTGCCAGTGGACGCGAATGGTATTCCGACTGGACCGTGTCGCACGTGGATGGACATGAAAGGTGGTCGCTACCTTCGTAAGGCCATTGGCGGGTCGTTCCAGGGCTACAACGCGCGAAAGGCGTTGGCCTTCATTCGAAAGACGGGTGGCGCCCCTTCACCCGCGGGCGCTGACCCGATCTGCCAGATCTTGTATTTGATGCACGAACAGCCCGACGTCATGGCCGCCACGCGTTGGTTCATGGAGCCCGTTGACTATCTGACCATGCGTTTTACTGGCGTGGCGTCAGCGACGCACGCCTCAAGACTTGCGATGTGGATGACCGACAATCGGAACCTCTCTAGTTACCACTACGACGAACAGCTTTTGGGACTCGTTGGCATCGACGGCAAGTATCTGCCACCGTTGCAACCCTTTGGCTCGATCGTCGGTACAGTGAGCGGTGACGTCGCGTCAGAGTTGGGACTGTCGATCGACACCGTCGTCATCGCGGGTACACCTGACCTTCACGCCGCCGCGATTGGCGCCGGCGCGACGGAGCTGTATGACACGCATCTCGCACTCTCCACCACGTCGTGGATCAGCTGTCCGGTGCCCAAGAAGAAAACCGACATCAACCACTCGATCGTCTCGGTTCCAGGTTTGACGAATGATTCCTATCTCATCATCGACAGCCAAGACACCGGTGCCAAAGCCCTTGAATGGTTGCAAGGTGTCCTTGCCGGGACTGGAACCAAGATGAGTTTTGAAGAGATGACGAGCGTTGCTGCAACGTCACCTCCTGGGGCGAACAGAGTGCTCTTCACTCCTTGGCTCGCTGGAGAACGGTCGCCAGTTGGCAATAAGAACATCCGCGCAGGATTCACCAATCTCTCGGTCACGACGACGACCGCTGACCTCGTCCGATCTGTAATGGAGGGCGTTGCTGCCAACAGCGCGTGGTTATTCAAGTACGTGGAGAAATTCGCTGGTAGAGAACTGTCACCGATTCGACTCCTGGGCGGTGGTGCGCAGTCGACGTTGTGGTGTCAGATTTACGCCGACACATTGAATCGTGAAGTTGAGCAGGTGTCACAGCCACTGCTCGCACAAATGCGCGGAGCGGCGCTACTCGCGGCTGCGGCACTGAAGCATCGTCATTTGAGTGAAGTCACAACACGGACGACCGGCATGGCGTTCCACCCAAACTCCGAAGTCGTCGACAAGTATCGTGTCAGAGCAGCGCAGCTTCCGAGTCTTTACTCTCGTGACAAGAAGTGGTCGCGAAAGCATGCCGTCAAAGGTAAGTAGATGAAGCGAGTTGCAGTCGTCGGATCGGGTGGGGCCGGCAAATCAACGTTTGCCCGTGAATTGGGTGAGACGACAAAGCTCCCTGTTCATAATCTCGATCCCCTCCATTGGCTCCCTGGTTGGAGAGAGCCGCCGAAAGAAGATTGGCGAGCCGCGCAGGTGGTTTTGGCAGCCGATGACGAATGGATCATTGAAGGCAATTATGGGGCAAGTTTCGATATTCGTTTTGACCGCGCTGATACCGTTATCGTCCTTTCACTGGACCGCAAGATTTGCGTTACTCGCGTGCTGATGAGAGTGCTGAAGAATTGGCACCGTGAGATTCAGGCGCCGGGATGTCCAGAGCACCTGGATTTTAAGTTTCTGCGATGGATTTGGCGCTATTCAATTGATAGTCGACCCCGTTTAGACGAAGCAATTAGTCGGCACAAGGAAACAATGAGTGTTATCGAGCTCAATTCTTCGAAGAAAGTTCGTGGTTTCTTGGATTCACTTTTGCGAAACTACAACTCAATTGATGGAGATGATCAGTTCTAGATGTCGATCGACATGACACATACCAGTGTTCGACGACTTTTCTGTAAGCGTCGATTCAACGATTTATGAAACTTAAGGGCTCTAGGCTTCACTTCATGTCGCGAATTGGGTGGGTTTCATGTGTCGCGATGAAATCTTCGCTCGCGTCGATACTGAAAAGATTCGCGTTGGTGTCACTAATAGTGATAGCCACCGTGACGGTTGACGGCGTGTCGGGTGCCACGAATACCGCTGCTTCATTGACACCGAGCGTTCAACGCGGCACAAGGCTTACTGATACGACCCTGGGCACCGGAACACAGATCGTTTTCGTTGACATGCTCTCTTCGGCACTCGGATACGGCGTGGCCGACATCTCCAACGCTGGTCGGGGTTGGTCCTATCTGGTGCAGACGAACGACGTTGGAAACTCTTGGACCATACGTGGGGTGCTTCCGATTCGTATGGACGAAGTACCTCTACCGGGGGCCTACAGCTCTTACACAGCGGGCAACGCCCCCGTGATCCACTTTGTGAACGCGCAGGTCGGTTACGCATTGGCACAGAACGGACCACTTTATGTAACGAACGACGGGGGAACGTCGTGGTCCAAAGTCAAGGTCCCAGGAATCTGGCCTTCCTACGTGATCAGTGGCACCACGTTGTCCGTCGTAAGCGACGTGTGCTCGAGTCCTATCCCTACCTTTGGCCCCGCCCTTTGTCCGAGCGACCTCTCGCAGTTCCGCGTCGGTGCAACGACGCCATCGAGCACCATTGTGATACCGGCGCTCGGACCTGGAGGAAAGCGGCGTGCTGGCGTGGCACTAGCCAGTTCCACACCTGTATCGGTCATCGTTGTCGAAGGCGGCAGTGAAGGCACTCCATCATCGCTGCTCGAAACCTCAAGCGCGGGCGCCAGCTGGCAACTTCTTAGCGATCCTTGCGGCGGACTGACGGTCGATGGGCTGTTCACGTCGCAACCGAGTCGTTGGTTACTCCATTGCTTCGGTGACCCGGGTATGAGTCAGGGCAACAGCCAGTTGTGGTCCTCGCGCAGCGGCGGGAAATCATGGTCGATCGTAGTTCGCGGCAGCCAAGCAGGAAGCGACCACAGTCGAATCGGCGACGTGGAGAACACGTTGTATTTCAATACAAACCACTCAATGCTCTATGGCGCACTCGGCGGCGCCGCTGGAGGACTCGAATACAGCACTGACATGGGGGCGCACTGGTCCATGACGAAAATTTCGACGAATTGGTACGGCGGTGCGCCCGAGTACGTTTCCGTCTTCGATACGACGGCGGCGATATTCGGCATCGTCGGTGGACCCCAATACAAAACGTTGAACGGCACGACCTGGACGGAGCTTCCGCTCTTGCCGGCGGGGAAGTACAAAGGGAAATCCATCTGCACCACGAAGGAAGGGACCAACGTGCGTCTCAACCCCACGATGACAGGCATCCCTTCAACCACCCTCGACTTCCCGGTCGTCTTCACCAATGAGGGCAGTGTGGCTTGCTACCTCAATGGTGTGCCCTCGGTGCAGCCGGTTTCGGGAACTAAACGATTTTTCATTGGGGGAGTCGCCTACCCAGCCGGTGGCAACGGTCGAGGTGGCTTTGTGATTCTTAAAGCGCACGGGGGTGTGGCGAGTATCGTCGTCGCGAGTGATCGAGCCAGTTATTACCCACGCAGTGAATGCGCTCCTAAGACCATGACCGGGATCCGC
>DAIQOO010000297.1:0-1143 GCA_036787845.1 Acidimicrobiales bacterium | reverse complement strand
CAGAGGCGGGAAAAACTTTTAATGTTTACAAACTGGCCATTCCAGTCGCGTAACTCGTGACGTCACCCGTTGGGTCATTTCGAATCTTTAAAGGCTTGCTTCATGCGAGTATCGAGAAGCTTCTTAACAAGGGTCTTGGGTAGAGGTACGTCTACAGGGAATCGGAGCGTCCCTTTTGACTTCGAATAATTGGCGACGTCGTCCTTTAGTACTTCAAGCACGGATCCACTGTGCGGGAAGTAGCTCAGATGCGCGTTGTAGGCTGCGAAGCCTGCGATGACCTTTCCTCGGAGTCGAAATGAGGGGATTCCGTAAGCGAGGCCTTCTTCGGCATTCGGAATTATCTCAAGGATCTTGTGACGAAGATCATTTAACGTTGCTCGTTGGGTTTGCGTGAGTGTTGCTAGGTAGTCGTCAATCTCTTGGTGTGACACGATCTCAGTCCTCTCCATTCCCTCGTTGGCGGCAACGGCGATCCAGCGGACCTGACCCGTGGCGTCGACGTCGAGCGTCTCTCTTTCAGCCAACCATAAACCGGTATTTTGCAGATGCTCCGAAATCGCCAGTAAAAGACACGTCATCTCGGACTAGACGAGCGAGAATTCCAAGTTCTAGTCATGAAATTCGAATGTCGATGGACTTGAAGTAGAAAGTACACTGAACAAATTGCGACCATCTACGGTATTGATAGATACATGCGAGTGTTGAGTTAAGACGCGCGAGAGCCATTGGAGCGAAAAGTTGACGTTCAATGGCGGGAAATTGTGATGAGCGTCAGTGAGCGCGTGAGTGAGTTGCGAGATCAACTAGCGGCTCTCACTTATGGGGTCTACGCCAGTGACTTCGTTCGATTTCGTGTTGACCCCACTGACGACACTGTCGCCAGCATTGTTCGAGACGTGACGGCACTGGGTGAAGAAGGCGTCAGCGAATTTCGTCATCGAATTGATGTTGGGGACGCCGACACCTTGCGGCTCTTCGCACTGCGTCGCACGCTCCAGGGGCGACGACTGGCGTCGTTGAACCTCATTGGCGAAGCTGTCGATGGATTTGCTCTTCAGGTGAAACTGGACGACGTGCCGTGGGAATCTTGGCTGAAGGCGGCCCTGTTTGTGGCTCGCTCCCTAGGGTGTGACCTTGAGA
>DAIQOO010000296.1:0-1151 GCA_036787845.1 Acidimicrobiales bacterium | reverse complement strand
AGTGCGGTTCGTGTTCCGCCGAGATCAACGGCAAGCCGCGTTTAATGTGCATGACGCGCCTCGACACGTTGCCCGAGGGTCCAGTCACCGTCACGCCGATGAAGGCCTTTCCCATCATTCGTGACCTCGTCACGGACGTCTCGTTCAACTACGTCCAAGCGGCGAAGGTGCCGGCTTTCATGCCACCGCCAATGCCCGAGGGCGGCTACCGCATGTTCCAAGAGGACGTCGAGCGCGGTCAAGAGTTTCGCAAGTGCATCGAGTGCTTCATGTGCCAAGACGTCTGTCACGTCATCCGTGACCACGAGGAGAACAAGGAACACTACGCCGGCCCGCGATTCTTCATCCGCTACGCCGAACTCGAGATGCACCCACTCGACCAGAACGACCGTCGCGAGCTCATCCGAGAAGAGATGGGGCTGGGTTACTGCAACATCACCAAGTGCTGCACAGAAGTCTGTCCCGAACACATCCACATCACGGACAACGCGATCATCCCTTTGAAGGAACGAGTCGTCGACGCCCACTACGACCCTGTCGCGTGGCTCGGCCGCAAGATCCGTCGCAGGACCAAGACGTCCGCCGCCGACGCGGCGGTGCAGCCCGCGCCCTAACCACGTGGCCGAGTTTCTCAGCGCTGAGTGGCTCGAAGCGCTGAACGACACGTTGCGCGCAGCTGGACCGACGCCCATCCAAAACCCGGATACCGTTTTTCGTGTTGTGCTCGATTTTTCCGATGCCCCGAGTTCGTCCGCGCACGCGCTCACCCTCGCAATTAGTAAAGAGGGTGCATGGGCTGAACTCGGCGATCACCTGGCCGCCGACGCCGTCATCCGTCTCTCGTACCGCGACGGTGAAGCGCTGACCAATGGCACCCTCGAGAGCGCAGGCGCTTTACGAGAAGGTCGGATGAAAGTCCGAGGCGACGTTCATGGATTGGTTCCACTGCTCGGTTGGTTGCAGTCCGCCAAGTAAACCGGTGAAGCGGAAGAATACTGACTAGATCAACCCAAGCGAACGAACTTCGTCTCGTTCGCTTACTAGTTCATCCGAAGTGATCTTGATCCGCCCCTTAGCGAAATCATCGAGACCAAAGCCCTCTTTTACTTTCCACGAACCCTTACCGTCGGAAAGGATCGGGAATCCAAAGG
>DAIQOO010000295.1:0-1151 GCA_036787845.1 Acidimicrobiales bacterium | reverse complement strand
AGTGCGGTTCGTGTTCCGCCGAGATCAACGGCAAGCCGCGTTTAATGTGCATGACTCGCCTCGACACGTTGCCCGAAGGGCCAGTCATTGTCACGCCGATGAAAGCCTTTCCCATCATTCGTGACCTCGTCACGGACGTGTCGTTCAACTACGTCCAAGCGGCGAAAGTGCCGGCTCTCATGCCGCCGCCAATGCCCGAGGGCGGCTACCGCATGTTCCAAGAGGACGTCGAGCGGGGCCAAGAGTTTCGCAAATGCATCGAGTGCTTCATGTGCCAGGACGTCTGTCACGTCATCCGTGACCACGAGGAAAATAAGGAACACTACTCCGGTCCTCGATTCTTCATTCGCTACGCCGAACTCGAGATGCACCCACTGGACCAGAACGATCGTCGCGAGCTCATCCGAGAAGAGATGGGTCTTGGCTACTGCAACATCACCAAGTGCTGCACGGAGGTCTGTCCCGAACACATTCACATCACGGACAACGCGATCATCCCGTTGAAGGAACGAGTCGTCGACGCTCACTACGACCCCGTCGCGTGGCTCGGGCGCAAGATTCGTCGCAGGACCAAGACGTCCGCCGCCGACGCGGCGGTGCAGCCCGCGCCGTAAGCGGGTGGCCGAGTTCCTCAGCGTTGAGTGGCTCGAAGCGCTGAACGACACGTTGCGCGCGGCTGGACCGACGCCCATCAAAAACCCGGATACCGTTTTTCGTGTCGTGCTCGATTTTTCCAACGCCCCAGGTTCGTCCGCGCACGCGCTAACCATCGCAATTAGTAAAGAGGGTGCTTGGGCCGAACTCGGCGATCACCTCGCCGCCGACGCCGTGATCCGCCTCTCGTACCGCGACGCTGAAGCGCTGACCAACGGTACCCTCGAGAGCGCAAGCGCTTTACGAGAAGGTCAGATGAAAGTCCGAGGCGACGTTCATGGATTGATTCCACTTCTCGGTTGGTTGCAGTCCGCCAAGTAAACCAGTGAAGCGGAAGAATACTGACTAGATCAGCCCAAGCGAACGAACTTCGTCTCGTTCGCTAACTAACTCATCCGCAGTGATCTTGATCCGCCCCTCAGCGAAATCATCGAGACCGAAACCCTCTTTTACTTTCCACGAACCCTTACCGTCGGAAAGGATCGGGAATCCAAAGG
>DAIQOO010000138.1:2406-4189 GCA_036787845.1 Acidimicrobiales bacterium | reverse complement strand
CGCTCGTCATTGGCGCGATCATTCTGATGGTGATGGGACATGAATTCGGCCACTTCATCACCGCCAAGCGCGCTGGTCTGTTAGTGACCGACTTCTTCGTGGGCTTTGGTCCAGTGATCTGGTCGACGACTCGTGGCGAGACGCGTTATGGCGTGCGTGCGCTGTTACTGGGCGGGTACGTCAAGGTGCCCGGGATGACCTGGAGCGAATCGATCGATCCCGCGCTCGAAGGGCGAACGTACCGTTCGTCGTCGTACCCGAAGAAAGTACTATTCGCGTCGGCCGGATCGTTGATGCACGTCGTGATGGCACTCGCCCTCGCGTGGGCTTCGCTGACGTTGATTGGCTTACCGTCGACCAGTCACGTGGGCGTACTTGGATTCAGCCAGTGGGACGGACACAAAGAGAACGCGGCGCAGTTGGCCGGCATCAAGGTGGGCGATCAGATCGTCAGCATTAACGGACGTGCCATAACGAGCTCTGACGAACTCGTGAACTTAGTGCACCACGCCGCTGGTAAGAAGCTCACCCTCGTGGTCGATCGGGGTGGACGAAACTTCACGGTCCACGCGACACCCGTGAGCGGCACGAGCATTAAGGAACACGGAACGTCACTCACCAACGGCGGCTACCTCGGTGTCGAGATTGGTCCACAGACGGTGCACTCGTCGTTGCTCGGCGCCGTGCCGAGCGCCTTTGCTCAGGTCGGCTCATTGATCAATTCGGCGTTGCACAGTCTCGTGCACGTCTTTTCGCCTGGTGAGTTTTCGAGTCTCTTTCATCAGGTCGCTTCGCCAGCCGCGGCCACTAATCCGGTGAATCAAATCACTCGTCCCGAGTCGATCGTGGGCGTCGTTCGCATTGCGGTCCAGGGTGCTCAGGCTGGCGCGCGCACCCTGATCGAGATTTTGGTGGCCGTGAACATCTTTGTGGGTGTACTCAACATGTTGCCGATGTTGCCGCTCGATGGCGGCTACGTGGCCATAGCGACGTACGAACGCCTTCGATCGCGAAGTGGCAAGCGCTATCACGCCGACATAAATCGCCTCGCGCCAGTGATCTACGCCTTTATGAGCGTGCTGCTCGTCCTCTTTGCGACCACGCTCTACTTGGATATTGCTCACCCCATCGCCAATCCTTTCGGTTAGGTGATGGGGGACACATCCCAACACGGCAGAATGGTCCCGTGGACGTAACCGCCAGTTCTCTTAGCCCTCGTCGCAAGACTCGCCAAATTGCCGTTGGGTCAGTGAAGGTCGGGGGCGACGCACCAATTTCTGTGCAGTCGATGACGACGACGAAGACCGCTGACGTCGAAGGAACGCTCCAACAGATTTACGCGCTCGCCGCTAACGGCGCCGACATCGTTCGTTGCACGTGCAATGATCAGGCTGCGGCCGAAGGACTCGCCCAGATCGTGCCGCGCTCGCCGGTGCCCATCGTCGCTGACATTCACTTCCACGTCGAGATGGCCCTCGCGGCGCTCGAAGCAGGCGTGCACGGTCTTCGACTCAATCCGGGGAACCTGCGAAAGCCCGCCGAAATCAAACTCGTCGCCAGCGAAGCGCGTGACCGCGGCGTTCCAATTCGCATCGGCGTGAACGCGGGATCGCTGCACCCCGATATCTACGAACGATTCGGTGGAGCGACGCCAGAGGCGTTGGTGGAGTCCGCGCGTCTCGAGTTGGCCTACTTCGAGGAAGTTGATTTCTTCGACGTCAAGATCTCGGTGAAGGCCTCATCGGTAGCGACGATGATCGCGGCGTATCGACTCGCGTCAGAG
>DAIQOO010000138.1:0-2306 GCA_036787845.1 Acidimicrobiales bacterium | reverse complement strand
GGTGAAGGCCTCATCGGTAGCGACGATGATCGCGGCGTATCGACTCGCGTCAGAGGCTTTCGATCACCCGTTGCACTTAGGCGTGACCGAAGCTGGTCCCATGCCCGGCGGGCTATTAAAGGGGACGGCTGGCATCGCGACACTGCTCGCCGAAGGAATCGGTGACACGCTTCGTTACTCACTCACTGCCGACCCAGTAGAAGAGGCGAAAGCCGGCCGACAGTTACTCGAGTCACTTGGACTGCGCGAACGAAAAGGCCTTGACCTGATTGCCTGTCCCAGCTGTGGACGCGCGGAAGTGGACGTCATCAAAGTCGCCACCGAAGCCCAGGCCGCACTGAATGAACTCAACGTTCCCTTGCAAGTTGCCGTAATGGGCTGTGTCGTCAACGGTCCCGGTGAAGCGCGCCACGCGGACCTCGGTATTGCCGCAGGCAAGAAGCGCGGGCACCTCTTTATTCGTGGCGAGATCGTGCGCGTCGTTCCCGAAGACGAGATGGTCGCGGCGTTGGTGGACGAGGCGAAGAAGATCATTGCAGAGGGCGTCGAAGCGCGACTGCTCGCCCGTGACGCGTCCGCCGCGCAAGAAGCCGAAGCAGATCGAGCCCAGTTACTCGGCGACCAGGGCACTGACTTCAATCACGCGCAAGAACGCATCGAAAAGATTCGTCGTCACGTCGAGCACTAGGGCCTTCGCGTAGGCTCTGTCATCGCACAAAGGAGCATCGTGGCATCGCAGAACGTTCTGACCTTGCAATCGGAGGACTTTCCTCGCTGGTACCAGGACGTCGTCGCCAAAGCCGAGCTCGCGGACAACGGACCGGTGCGAGGCACCATGGTGATTCGCCCCTACGGCTACGCCATCTGGGAGCGCATTCAGTCCGAGATTGACAAGCGAATCAAGGCGACGGGTGCGAAGAACGCCTACTTCCCGCTGTTCATTCCCGAGAGCTATCTCTCGAGAGAAGCGGAACACATCGAAGGATTCAGTCCAGAACTCGCGGTCGTCACGCACGCGGGCGGTGAGAAACTCGCCGAGCCCATTGTCGTGCGGCCAACGTCCGAGACCGTCATTGGCGAGTTCATGGCCAAGTGGATTCAGAGTTATCGCGATCTACCGTTGCTCCTCAATCAGTGGGCCAACGTGGTGCGATGGGAACTTCGACCACGTCTGTTTCTTAGGAGTTCGGAGTTCCTCTGGCAAGAAGGCCACACCGCGCACGCAAGTTACGACGACGCTTCGGCCTACGCCTTGAAAATTCACCTCGACGTGTACAACGACTTTCTCGTCAACGTGTTGGCTGTGCCAACGTACCTCGGCATCAAACCGCCGAGTGAGCGATTCGCGGGCGCGATCAACTCAATGACGTGTGAGGGAATAATGCGCGACGGCAAGGCGTTGCAGATGGCGACGAGTCACGAACTCGGCCAAAACTTCGCCAAGGCCTTTGACATTATTTACCAGAGCGAAGCGGGAAAGTCCGAGCTCTGTTACACGACGTCCTGGGGAGCTTCGACAAGGCTCGTGGGCGGCCTCATCATGGCCCATGGCGACAACAACGGTCTCCTTGTCCCGCCGCGACTCGCGCCCGTGCAGGTCGTGGTGGTGTCGGTGCGCGACGAACCCGACCTCAATGAGGCAGCGGCGCGCGTCGCGGAGTCCTTGACTGACGTCGGAGTTCGTGTCGAGGTCGATCGAGGCCGAGGCGGCTTTGGACGACGCGTGACCGACTGGGAGATCAAGGGCGTGCCGCTTCGCGTCGAGGTGGGACCGCGTGACTTGGCCCAAGGGCTCGTCACCCTCGTTCGCCGCGACACGGGTGAGACGACGGCCCTGTCTCTTGGCGCACTGGCGGGCGAAGTTCCGACTTTGCTTGAGACGATCCAGGGCGATCTCTTGGTTCGCGCCCAAACCCATCGAGACGAGAAGACCTACGACGTAACGTCAGTTGCTGACGCGATTGACGCCGCGAAGGACGGATTCGCGCGACTCGCCTGGGCGAAGGTCGCCGGGGAAGGCGAACGAGAACTCAACGCTCAGGCCGTGAGTGTTCGGTGCCTCCAGCGAGCAGACGGCTCGATGCCGACGAGTGACCTCGAAGAGGGCCTCGTCGCCCTCGTCGCTAAGTCCTACTGACGGGCAGCGAAGAACATCTTTTCCTGAGACTTGGCGATTTCCGTCGGCCACTTTCCGATTGTTCAAAGGCTCTTTGACTGCTACAATTGATGTCTACAGTCCGCTCAGGACGTTTGGACTCGTTTAAGCGCGGGCCTCGGGCCCGCGCTTTTTGACTGTCCGGACGTCC
>DAIQOO010000294.1:0-1157 GCA_036787845.1 Acidimicrobiales bacterium | reverse complement strand
CGTCATCGTCGGGATGAACGTGTCCTACGACCTCACGATGGTTGACTCACTTTGTCGTCGTCTTTCGATCCCGACACTTATCGAGCGCGGTGTCATTGGACCCGTGGTCGATATTCTCATCCTCGATCGTCATTTCGATAAGTGGCGCAAAGGTTCGCGCAAGCTAACAGACCTCTGTCGCCACTACGGCGTCACCTTGGGCAGCGCTCACTCCGCCATCGACGACGCCGAAGCCAGTCTCAGCGTCCTCGAAGCGATGCTCAACCTCTACCCAGCGATTGCGGAGCTACCTCTAGAGAACATCAACGAGACGCTTCGCGCCTGGTATCTCGAGTGGCTGATCAGTTTTTCCAGCTACCTGGAAAAAAAGGGGGAGGCGCCGATCAGCGCCGGTCGCTACGAGTGGCCGATCCACGTCGATGCTTGAAATACTGTAAATGGTCGGGCTGGGGAGATTTGAACTCCCGATCTCTCGGCCCCCAGCCGAGCGCTCTAGACCAAACTAAGCCACAGCCCGTGAAGGAGCAATCCTAGTCTCGTCGTTTCAGTCGACTGGATGGTGCGCGCCGTGGGCCTGACTTGGATGGGTCAACCAAGCGCGAGCTTCGCAGAGGTACGCGATTGTTTCTCCGGTTGCTTTTGCGTGGAGAGCTTCGAGGATGCGCTCGTCGAGTGCGCCAAGTAATTCGTCGACTGCCATAGTGACTCCTCTCTAACCGCCGGCAACGGCGGTGACTATTTCGACCTTGCTGTCGTCGTGCACGAGGGTAGTTGACCATTCGCCATGACGCACGACGTCGCCGTTGAGCGCAACTGCGATGCCCCGTGGTTCGACACCACGGCGCGCCAGTAGATCGGCAACAGATTCGTTGAGGTACGAGTCGTCTTCACCGTTGACGTGTATCACGAGAGCCCTTGCATAAACGCGAGTGTCTCGAGGGCCGCGAGTGGCGCAAGAGTCACGCCGTGACGGTAGTGCCCGGACGACCAAGCCCAACGTTCGTCGACGACCTCAAAGAATGACGCTAAGTCTTTCGTGGCGGGACGAAGCCCCTGACGTGTCTCCAGCAGCGTTGCCGATTCCAGTGATGGAACGACGTCCAGCGCGTCGCGCAGAAGTCGTTGCAATTCCCCCACTTCGACGATGAGTTCTTGTT
>DAIQOO010000033.1:12230-15779 GCA_036787845.1 Acidimicrobiales bacterium | reverse complement strand
CGTCCTCGGTCTCGCCGGGGTACCCCAAAATGAACGACGAGCGAAACGCGGCGTCGGGTTGAGCCGCACGAATCGCCGCGATGCGCTCTAAGAATCGCTGACCGTCACCCCATCGGCGCATCGCGCGCAGCAGCGCTCGTGAAGCGTGCTGTAGGGAGAGGTCGAAGTAGGGAACATTGGTTGAGAGGATGGTCTCGATAAGGCCCTGGGTGAGACCCGAGGGATAGAGGTACAACAAGCGAACGCGATCGACTTCACTCGTCAACGCCTTCGTCAGTTCGATCAACGGTTGCGTGCCACCCTCGTCGAGGACTTCCAACGCTTCACCACGACCCGCGCGGCGTCGATCGTGTCCCCAGCTCGCGAGGTCTTGAGCAATCAAAACAATTTCGCGCACGCCACCCTCAACGAGGCTGCGCGCTTCAGACACGATCTCCTTCGTTGAGCGAGATCGTTGGTCACCGCGGAACGTCGGTATCGCGCAGAATCCGCATCGTCGATCGCAACCTTCAGCAATCTTTAAGTACGCCCACGGTGCAGTGGCCCTTGGTCGAGGGAGATTCAACAGGTCGAACGACGAGCTCGGCCGCTGGCGCAACGTGACCGGTGTCGAGGGGGCTAGCGCAGTGAGCGATTCGCCAAAGCCCGCCACGAGGTCCACTTCGGGTAAGGCGACGGCGAGTTCGTCGCCGTAGCGCTCCGCCATACAACCGGTCACGACGAGTCGCGCGTCACTCGATTTGCGATCAGCGAGATCGAGAACTGTTTCAATCGACTCTTCACGGGCTGCTTCGATGAACGCACACGTATTGGCGACGACGAGATCGGCGCGCTCGGGACTCGACGCGAGGAGGTAGCCCTGGGACTCCAAGAGTCCCGCCAATTTGTCGGAGTCCACAAGGTTCTTCGGACACCCGAGTGTCTCGATCCAGTACCGCACGGAACTCCTTCAAGTCGCAGCGCCGAGCGCGTCGCGTTCGGTCGTTAGTGGCGGAGAGGGAGGGATTTGAACCCTCGGGCCCACTTTCGCAGGCCGCATTCTTAGCAGGAATGTGGTTTAAACCGAACTCACCCACCTCTCCCTAGCGAGCCAGCCTACTAAATACTTGTCTCGAACATTTTGCGCTCACGCACTTCGAACGAGACGACATCACGGGTCGCCCGCCGACCCCCAAACGCGCCTCGGCCGAGCGTTACACTGACTGGCACCGCGACAAGACGTCGTGCCTGGGAGGGATGACTATGCGTAGCGTTCGACTTGTTCTTGCCGGAGTTCTCGGCTCCTCGGTCTTGATCGGGACACTTCTCACCTCGGGCGTCGCCCAGGGCGCCAGTACGGCGAGTGCCCTAAAGGCCTGTACGACCAGCATCGCCGCGCACGAGTACGCGAAGGGCAAGCTCACGGTCGCGACAGACACTCCCGTCTACACGCCGTGGTTCGTGAACAACAAGCCCTCGAACGCCCAGGGCTATGAGTCGGCCGTCGTCTACGCGATCGCCAAAGTTCTCGGCGTTAAGTCGAGCAACGTCAAATGGGTCGTCGAACCGTTCAATTCGAGTTACGTGCCCGGCACCAAGAAGTTTGACTTTGACATCAACGAGATCTCTTACACCGCTGATCGCGCCAAAGCCGTCACGTTCTCGGTGAGTTACTACAACGTGCAGCAGTCGATCGTGGCACTTAAGACCAACCCGATCGTGACCAAGCACTCAGCGAGTCAATTGAAGACCTACCTTTACGGTGATCAGATTGGCACGACGGGTCTCGCGTACATCAACATCAACATCAAGCCCACTAAGACTGCTCGCGTGTACTCAACACTCGACGAAGCAGTCGCCGCGCTCCAGAGTAAGCAGATCGACGCCATCGTCATCGACACTCCCTCGGGCCAGTACATGGCATCCGCCCAGATTCTCGACAAGAACAAGAAAGCAATCGCCACGCAAGTCGGCCAGTTTCCCAGCGTCGGTGAGCACTACGGCTTGCTCTTTCAAAAGGGCAGTTCTTTGGTTGGTTGTATCAACACGGCGATTTCGACGTTGACGTCGAACGGAACGTTGGCGCAGCTACAAAAGAAGTGGCTCGGTATCTACACGAGCGTGCCGGTCATTAAGCCGTAGTCGTGGCGTTGACGACCGACAATCGTTCGCCGACGCCCCCACTGCTCTTCGCCAAACGGCGACGCCGTCTGCTCGTTGGTCGGCGCGGCATTGCCGCGAGCGTGCTGTCGAGCGCGATCATCCTGGGCGCTATCGTTGCCGTCTTTTGGCTCGCGCCGGGTGGCGCGACCGTTCGTTACTTCTTTTTCAATCCCCACCAAATGTGGGTCGCGTTCGTTGGCAATCCCGCAAAGGGCCTTAGCTCGGTCGGCGTTGGTCTCATCACCAACGTCTGGATGTGCCTAGTAAGCGAAGTGCTCGTCCTCTTCTTCGGGCTACTCATTGCTTGGGTTCGCCTTAGCCAGTCACCCGTTCTCTATCCCTTTCGCGTGCTCTCTGCGATGTACACCGACGTCTTTCGAGGCATACCGATTCTGCTCGTCATTTTCATGGTGGGCTTTGGACTGCCCGAGCTCAACATTGGTTTTCTCTCGACGCAATCCCCCGCGGTGTACGGATGCGCCGCGTTGACTATCACCTACAGCGCGTACGTCGCCGAGGTCTTTCGCGCGGGCGTCTACTCCGTCCCTCACGGACAACTGCTCGCGGCGCGTTCGCTCGGTCTCACGCACACCTCCACGATGCGCCGCGTCATCTTGCCCCAAGCCATTCGTACCGTCATTCCACCGTTGCTCAACGACTTCATCTCATTGCAAAAAGACACTGCGTTGGTATCGCTGCTCGGCGTCATCGAAGCAACGAGGGCGGCGCAGATCTACGCCTCTTCCGAGTTCAACTTCAGTGGCTACGTCGTGGCGTCAATTCTGTTCCTGCTCTTGACGATTCCAATGACGCGATTCACCGATCATCTGATCGCGCGCGACCGCTCGAAGCGACTGGCCGGCGTGTAATGGAGGTTGTGCTCGAATTAGACGACGTGGTCAAGCGCTTTGGCGACAACGAAGTACTTCGCGGCGTGTCACTGCAACTGCACCGCCACGAGGTCGTCTGCCTCATTGGCGCGTCGGGATCTGGAAAATCAACGCTCTTGCGCTGTGCCAACATGCTCGAGACCATCGACGCCGGGTCGATCTCGCTCTTTGGCCAGTCCCTCGAGGATGATCGTATTGACCCCGACTTGGTGCGGCAGCACATCGGCATGGTCTTTCAGTCCTTCAATCTCTTTCCCCACCTCAGCGTCTTAGAGAACATCCTGATTGGACCGGTGCACGCCCTGAAACGTCGTCACAGTGACGTTCGCGAAGAAGCAATGGAACTTCTTGGGCGCATTGGGCTTCAAGAGCGAGCGAACGACTACCCTGATCGACTTTCCGGAGGGCAACAACAACGCGTCGCCATCGTGCGCTCGCTCGCAATGCAGCCGGCGCTACTCCTACTCGACGAAGTGACGAGCGCGCTCGACCCGACGCTCGTTGGCGAGGTGCTCGA
>DAIQOO010000033.1:6660-12130 GCA_036787845.1 Acidimicrobiales bacterium | reverse complement strand
TACTCGACGAAGTGACGAGCGCGCTCGACCCGACGCTCGTTGGCGAGGTGCTCGACCTACTGAGCGACCTGGCCCATTCGGGAACAACGATGTTGATCGCGACCCACGAGATGAACTTCGCGCGCGACGTTGCCAATCAAGTCGCCTACCTCGACAACGGCGTTCTCGTGGAGAAGGGCACGCCCGATGAGATCTTCACGAATCCACGTCACGAGTCCACGCGAAGCTTTCTCGAGCGCGTGCGCTAAGAAGCGCGCGCTCTAATCTCTGGCAGCTCTAACACCAAGTCGAAGAGTTCCTGATCCCGGTCCCACGTGAGGTGCGGACGCACTTGCTCCAAGGGCAACCACACGAGTTCGTCGACCTCTTCGTTCGGCGCGAACTCACCGTCGTCGACTTCCATTAAGTAGTACGCGACGATCTTGGGCCTGCCTTTTCGGTGCGTGTAGTTCGTAGTGCCCACGAAGCGCACCACGCGGCACTTCATACCAATCTCTTCGAAGACTTCTCGTAGCGCGCCTAGTTCAAAGGTCTCGCCCACGTCGAGTTTGCCCTTGGGGAACGTCCAGTCACCTCGGGCCTCGCGGTAGATGCAGGCAACTTCGACGCGACCACCGGGCACGAAGCGCGTCACGATGCCTCCGGCCGCTCGGATGAGATCAACCGGGGCGTCCTTGGGGATGATGAGTTCGCCACTCAAGAGGTACACGTCGCTAACGGTAGATGACGTGGTAACCAAACTCGCGGATTACCCGTACGTACTTGCCAAAAACTCATCGTACGTAGGCTAGTAACAATGCTCGTCGGCGTTCTCCCCTTGCTGTGGCGCCTCTCAATTCTTCTCCTGGCGGGCGTGGCGGCGGGTATCGCGAACGGTGTCGCGGGCGGTGGCAACTTCATCACGTTTCCGACGTTGTTGGGACTTGGCATTCCCGCTCTCCAAGCCAATCTCTCGACGTCGGTAGGCGTCGTGCCGAGTTACCTCGGTTCACTTCATCTTTATCGCCATGATCTGGCTCGCCACCGCGCGCTCATTCGCACACTTCTTCCTCCGTGCGTCGTTGGCACACTCACGGGATGCGCGCTGCTCTTGAACGGATCGCCGTCGACGTTTCGATCGGTCGTGCCGTATTTGATCGGCGCGGGCACCGTATTGTTTGGCGCGTCGCCACTCATCACGCGCGCACTCACCAACGTCGATCAAGCTCATCCCTTGCGGCGATGGTCGCTCTACGTTGGTCTGTTTTTGATCTCGGTGTACGGCGGCTACTTCGGTGCAGGAATTGGCATCTTGTTACTCGCCGTCATGGCGCTCGCGCTGCCCCTCGAGATTCACGAGTTACAGGGTCTAAGAAATATTCTCTCGATCATCATCAACGCTTGTGCCGCGATTGTGTTCATCATCCACGGGCATCTTGCGGTGCAAGCCGTCGTCATGCTCCTCATCGGCACGTTGATCGGCGGATGGCTCGGGGCATTGTTCATAGTGCGACTCTCACCGACGGCGGTTCGCGTTTTGGTGATCGTGGTGGGTGTTGCCACGACAATCAAGCTCGCAATTCGCTAGTGGCACATATCTGACTATTTCACTAAACTTTATGGAATGAAGCGGTTCTTCACGTTCCCGAATCCCGTCAACGACGCCGCGGCGCGCAGCGTGGCGTTGGGCGTCGTGTTGATGTCCGTGATTGCCTTCGTCACCGGCAGCGCGTGGATTCTTATCCTGCTGACCTACGGCTTTTTGGCTCGCGTCGCGGCGGGCCCCAAGATCTCGCCACTGGGGCAGTTCGCCGTCCGCGTCAGCGCGCCGCGGTTGACGGTCTGGGAAAAATCCGTGCCCGGTCCTCCGAAGCGTTTCGCCCAAGCTCTTGGCCTGGTCTTCAGCCTCGCCGCGTTAGTGACGTGGCTGAGCGCTGGGTGGCTCGACGCGCGATGGATACTGCTGGCGCTCATTGGCGCGGCGTCGCTCGAAGGATTCCTGGGGTTCTGTGTCGGTTGCACCATCTTTAGTTGGCTGATCCGCGCGGGCGCCATTCCCGAGTCGATATGTCTGGAGTGTGGCGACCTTTCGAGCCGATATCGACGCGCCGGACACGAAGTTACCTAAGAAGTAACTAACAAAGGTGTACCCGACCACTCGCGAGAGTCTCCTTGTTCCTAGGCTCACTGGGATGGGAAGTTCATCGACGCGCCGTCGTTGGCGCCCAGTGATTCTATGTTCGGCGCTCGTCGCCCTCGCTCTCCCACTGAGCGCTACGGCGACCTCGGCGAGTGAACCCCGCGTCGTCGTCTCGGGAATGTCGCCGTTACCCTCGGGCGTCGTCGTCGTCAACAAAGTGATCACGACTTCATTCGACCTCGCCCTCACCCCGACGAATCAAGCAGCGCTCACGACGTTCATCGCCAGTCTCGCCAATACTGCGTCGTCGAACTTTCACCACTACCTCACCCCCACGCAGTACGCACAGCAATTCGGTGCGTCGAACAGGTCAGTGAACGCCGTGCGCACGTACCTAGCGAGCTTCGGACTCAACGTCGGATCGCTTAGTACGGGTGGCAACATCTTGCACGCCAGTGGCACGACCACCAACATCGCGCGCGCTTTTGACGCGACAGTGGTGACCGTGCGACGCAGCGACGGAACACTTGCCGCGCATCTCACCTCTAACGCGACGGTACCTGCAGCACTCGCCAACGACGTCACCGCCGTGGCTGGTCTTTCCGCCGTGCAAACAACGACGCCGAGTGGCCTCGTTTCGCACAGCGTCGCGACGCCGAGTTCGTGCGCGTCGGCGGGGAGTTCTAGCGGCACGACGCCCAATATCTTCGGTGGTTACACCCTCCAGCAACAAGCCCAACTGTACGGATTCTCCGCCGCGTGGTTGAACGGCGACACGGGCGTGGGCCAGACCATCGCTATCTACGAACTCGCTCAGTACAACGCGACGGACACCGCGGCGTACTTCACTTGTTACGGTCTGACGCCCAAGGTGACGACGGTCAATGTTGACGGGGGTCCAACCGCCATTGACAACGCCGGCGCCGCGCCCGACGAAGCGACACTCGACCTCGAAGAGGCTTCCGCCCTCGCCCCGGGTGCGGCGATCGAGGTCTACCAAGGAACGAACGCTGGCAACGGGCCCACCGACATCTACTCACAGATCGCGAGCGACAATACGGCCACGATCGTCTCGACGTCGTGGGGTATCTGTGAGCCACAAAATAGCGGCGGCGTCGCGGCGGAGCAGGCAATCTTCGAAGAGATGGCCGCGCAGGGCCAGACGGTAGTTGCGGCCTCGGGCGACTCTGGATCGTCGGACTGCCAAGGCGCGCCGACCATTTCATCAACACCCGCCGTTGACGATCCCGCGTCCCAGCCCTACGTCACGGGCGTGGGCGGCCTCTCTGTCACCAACATCGCTCCGCTCACCCAGACCGTGTGGAATGACAATTGCACGTCGGCATCGTGCGGATCAGGCGGTGGAGGGGTGTCGACGATATGGACCCAGCCGGCGTGGCAAGTAGGTCCCGGAATAACGACGACCGGCGCGTCGGGCGGCATGCGCATGGTGCCCGATCTCTCAGTGATGGGCGACCCGGCGACCGGCTTCATTCAGTACTACACCGGATCAGCTGGCACGTGTCGACGTTCGTGCAACAGTGGCTGGAACGCCATTGGCGGCACGTCGATTGGCGCTCCGTTGATAAGCGCCCTCGTGGCCGTCGCGGCGCAGTCCTGTAACACACAAAGCGGTCGACTTGGATTTATCAATCCCTCGCTCTACCCAATGGCCGCAACAGGATTCAACGACGTTACGGCGGGCAGCAACGATCTCCTCGGCGTTGGTGCGTACTCTGCCGGTCCGGGCTACGACATGGCGTCCGGACTAGGCAGCCCCAACGGTGCCGCGTTCATCGCGGGTCTCTGTCCCGCGATGTTCTCTCCCACCAAAAGTTCCTTCGCGATTTCGAGTAACACTGCTGCAGCACTCAGCACTGGACCCACGGTGAACGCGACGCTGCTCGACACGACGGGCAACTCCATTCCCAACGTGACCGTCAACGTCACCGCGACGGCACCAGCTGGTCTGCTCAACATCGATAACGATCACTTCAGCGCCAAAGGACTCGGCAGCGCCGTCTACCAAGTTACGAGCGACGTCACCGGCGCGATCTCCTTCAGCGTCTCGTCGACGGTCGCCCAGAGCGTCAGCGTGAACGTCACGTACCAAAACCAAGTGATCTACACCAACACGTTGACCTTCACGAGCGCGATCGTGACGACGAGCACCGGGACGAAACCGGGATCGCCTTCCATCAGCAAACTCTCGCCGCTGGTCGCAGGTTTCGCCTTAACGATCAAGGCACCTTCTTCGAACGGTGGTCGACCAATCACTTCGTACCAGTACTCGATCAACGGCGGCGCGACGTGGACATCGCTTGTGAAAACGTCGAGGTCAATCAGCGTCACCAAATTGAAGAAAAATACGTCGTACATTGTCGAAGTTCGCGCAATTAACGCAATTGGACCTTCGAGTGCGTCAGCGAAGAAAAAAGTTGTAACACGTTCGTAGTATTGTCATTGTCCTTGTATTCACTGACCAAAGGCACTCGAGCGTGCGCCCCTAAACTTTAGAACGGTGAGCGTTCGCAGTGAACGAGTCGCGTCACCCAGTGAAGGACGCACGTGAAGCTTCGACGACTAACGCTGATGGGAATCGTCGTGCTGGCGAGCACCTACTTTTTCGCCGGTGCGACGCGTGGCGCCACCTCGGCGGCGCCGGCGGGACTCCCCCTGTACCAGTTCGTCGAGACGGGCACGCAACCCCTCCCGTGGAACGCCCTTTCTTTAGAGCCCAAGCTCAACGCCACCACGATGCTCGGTGGTCCTCACGGAGCATCCGACGCGACAGAAGGTGTCCTCGCGTACCGGACCAATAAGAGTCACCTAGCCCTCTTCACCCAGACCACGAGTGGCACGACGCAGTGGATTGACTTCACCCCTCAGAACAACGTACCCGCGCCGGCCGCGGATCCGATTCCCTTCTTCGACCCGTCAGGCTACGTCGATCTCATCTACGTCGACTCGATCGGTCACGTCATCGTGTTGAGTCAAAACGATCCCGCCACGACGCTGTGGAGTCGACTGCACTACGACACGCCGTGGCGCCCTTACGTCACGACCGACTTGACGGCCCTGACCGGCGTGATCGCCGCAAACGGTATTCCGAGCGTTGAGGTGTCGGGTACCGGCGCGACGGTCGCCTATCGCACCGCTTTGAACACCATTGAGATCCTCACGCTGCACTGGGCGCCGTCCCAACCAACACCGATCTATAGCCAAATGGCCTTCAATGAAAAGAGCACCAACGTCTCTTCGACGCCACCGACGACGACCACCACGCTAAAAGCACCCCCGACGACGACCACCACGCTAAAAGCACCCCCGACGACGACCACCACGCTAAAA
>DAIQOO010000033.1:0-6560 GCA_036787845.1 Acidimicrobiales bacterium | reverse complement strand
ACGACGACCACCACGCTAAAAGCACCCCCGACGACGACCACCACGCTAAAAGCACTCCCGACGACGACCACCACGCTAAAAGCACCCCCGACGACGACCACCACGCTAAAAGCACCCCCGACGACGACCACGCTAAAAGCACCCCCGACGACGACGACCACGGCGCCGAGTGGCCCCTTCGCCTTCGCGAGTGATCCAGTGGTGCTGCCCGGCCTCACGTCGACCTTCGCCACGACACTCAACAACGGTGACCTCGTCGTCTACACCAATACCGGCGTGTCGATGAGTTCGTGGACGACACAGAACGTGACGACGCTGACCGGCACTCCCACCTTGTCGGGCATGCTCGCCCTCGGTACGAGCCCCTCCACCATCTACCTCGCCGGGCTTACCAGCGGCGGCAACGTCGAACTCTTCACCTCGCCGTACGTCAACCCAAGTCCGAGTTCGACGAACCACGTGACCATCGCCTCCCCCCAGGTGTGGACCACGCAAAACCTCACGGGCCTCGCTCCCGGCGCCCCTCCACTCAGTGGCGCGCTCTCGATCCAAGTCACCATTAACCAGATCGCCGTCGCCGGTCAGGCCGCGAACTGGGGAGACCTCTTCACGCTCACGAACGTCACCGGTTCGTCGTCGTGGAGTGCGACGGACGTTTCGGTCACGGCCGGCAGGTCAGCTCGAACGGTCGGCAGCACCGTCGCGGGGCTGGTCATCAATGGCCAGTTGACCTTGTACGCGGCGGGCGTGAGCTCGCCACCACCCCAGGGCGTTGGGGTCTACGCGATTCCTACCGCCAAATGGTCAAAAGCCATTAGCGACGGTTGGCCGATCATCTCAGAAACTGGGGGACTCGGTACGCAGAGCGCGCCATGGGTCGGCTTTACCAATACTTCCAGCGTGGCGTCGTCGCCCGACTTTCTCCTCGGCCAGGCCATCTATAACGCGCACAAGCGCGTGACCTGGCTCTCGTTCTGGACCGTCAGTGGTCCGCTCTCTGGTGAAGCCCTCACGACGAACAACTACTACAACCACGGCTTCGCCGCGGGTGTGTGGGTCGCGACGCAGATCGACGCGTACCGAGGACTCGGCGTAGGCCTCAAACCAGACTGGGTCCTCTTCGACCCCGAAGGCTATCCCGACAACCACTCGGGCCTCGACGCGCCGGGCGGATCGTCGAACGCCACGATCGCTCGCTACGCCAGCTACTGGAGTGCGATGTTGAAGGGTTGGCAGACGGGCGTCAACTCCATAGATCCTTCACTCAACGCGGGCGTCTACGCCTCGCAGTCCGAGTATCGCAACTACCAGCTCTCAACACTCTCGATGCCGGTGTTCATGGCAATTGCCTTTAGTGCGAACGGGCCCGTGCCCGTCAGCGGGGCGAGTGGGAGCAATGTGCGCGGCTTTATCTCCTTTGGCGCGGCCTGCACGCCTTCGACGAGGCTCGCGAGCGAAGCGACGACGTTGCTCAATCCCCCTTGGGCTGGACAGTTCAATACGTTGCAGTTCAACTCCGGGGTGTACTGCGCGCCCCCACCGGCATAGTCTGGGGCCATGAGCGACACCCCCGAACCCAACACCAGCAAGACCCATGACCTGAAAACGCGCTTCAAACAGATGACCCAGCCGCTGGTCGACACGCTCGATTCGCGCCTGAGCGCGCAAATCGACAAGCGCGTCGATCTTCGAGTCGATGAGACCTTGAAAGACCGGCTCTCGGTCATTGAGCGCGCCATCGCCGATCTGGATCGCGCCCTCCACAATCTCCAGGATCGCCTCAAGGACTAGTTGCTCTTGGATGACTCCGACTGGCGCCTAAGTCGGTCGCGGCGAATGGCCCAACGTAGCGTGAGCACGCTAAGGACAATCACGGCCACAATGAAAATCGAAAAGACGACGTCGAACACGCACTCACGCTAGGTCGTGTCACAGGGTGGCGCAACACTAGAGCCATGACTTCTGTACTCGACGCTTCGCCACTCAGTGTGATGGACGTCCTACGAGGAGTGCGCGACACCAGACCAGTCGCCAATACGACGTCAGCGGCGGGGCTGCGCGCGCAACTGGAAGACGGGATTTTCGATGTACTTGGTCCGAAATTGCTCGACACGCCACTCACGATCCGAACGTCGTCGCTGCGAGTGAACGTTGCCACAATCAACTTGTCGAACTCAAGTTTGGGCCAAGTTCGCGGCATCTTGATCACGCAAGTGCTTCGACTCCTTAGCGGCGGCGTGCCGGTCGAGCATGCCTTTGACGAATCGTTGATGGCGTGGCGCTGCGACGTGGGCGATAACGAGCTCACAACGTACGTAGATCAGTTAGCGCCCGACGAACTGGCGCGACTCTCGACTGACGTCAGCGCACACAGCGTCACGCTGAAGCGATCCCTCGGCACGCTGTCGAGTCGCTGGCAACCACGCACGTCGCTGCGCGCCTACCAGCGACTCGGTGGCGGCAACGTCATCCTGCGCGACGTCATCGATCTCATGGTGGGTACGACCGCGAGTCACGAGGCATCAGTAGCGCTGCTCGACGTCACGACGTCGCCACTGGGCGAAGGAGCCGAGCGCGTGCTGCGCTATCACGCCCTGGTGCAAACACTTCGCACGTCAACCGTTCCTCTTCGCTCTTCGATGTTCTCAACCGCGACCGGCGAACTCTGGAGTTGCGACGTTGACAACGAGCTCTTGGCCCGCGGCGTCGACGACGTCCTTGGGGTGCTGCGCGCGATGAAAGAGATGGCGTGACGACTCTCTCGCACCAGCGACTTTCGAAGCACGTGTTGAACCGACTGATCGACGACGCGCCCAGCGACGCACTTTTCCTCACGGACGACCATCGCCGTTCCTTAAGCGCGCGCTTTCGCGCGGTGGCGAGCGTCGAGCACCGACGTCTCGACGCGTGGATGGTCGAGCGCGCGGGCCAACCCTACGAGACATTTCGTTGGTCGCCCGCGACGGCAAGGCGAGCAATTGGCAACGCCGCACTTCGTCGCACGCTCAACGATCCAGCATTGACGAACTTTGACGCAGTGGACATCGAGATCACCGATCAGCTTCTGCGCTACGCCGCGGGCTACGCGCGAGGGGGCTCGCTCGCCTCGTGGCTCTCGTCGTGCTCTCCCACCGTGATCGGGATGGTGAGTGTGGAAGCTGCCAACTGGGCGACGCAACTGGGCGAAGCCGCCGAAGCGATCCATCATCCGTGGATCGTGGCGACGAGCGACGCCTACTACGACGTCGCACGGGCGCGCACTACCCTTCGCGGTCGCCGCGACCTCGTGGTAACAAAGGGTCTCACGCGCACGTTGCTTCGAATGCGCGCCGGTGCGCCGGGCAAGAGCGCCGGACCTGGTCTGAGAGCAGACCTCACTATCGACGCGTTCGCTGATTCAAGTGGACTCGTTGCCTCGCGGGTGATCGGACTCTGGCCTGAAGCCGGCGTGGTCTTGAGCGTTGACGCAACGATGGATGATCTTCGTGCCGGCGCTCGTGATCTCGTGCGCGCGGCCGTGGCGTTAGGTCGCCATCAACTGACCCGCGCGGCGTAAGTTTTGAAGAGGTGCTCCGCCTAGTAGCGTGTATCAGTCATGTCGCTGCGTACATCCCTTAGAAATATCGCCATAATTGCCCACGTCGACCACGGAAAGACGACGTTGGTGGACAAAATGCTCCGCCAGACCGGCTCTTTTACCGCCCACGAGGAGATCACCGACCGGGTGATGGACTCGGGCGATCTCGAGCGCGAAAAGGGCATCACTATCCTCGCGAAGAACACTGCCGTGAAGTGGAACGGCCTCACGATCAACATCATCGACACCCCTGGTCACGCCGACTTCGGCGGCGAGGTCGAGCGTGGTCTCGCCATGGTGGACGCGGTTATCCTGCTCGTCGACGCGGCCGAAGGCCCGCTGCCCCAAACACGATTCGTGCTGCGAAAGACGCTCGAAAAGCGTCTGCCGGTCGTACTTGTCATTAACAAGGTCGACCGCCCCGACGCGCGCGTCGCTGAAGTGGTGAGTGAAGTGGAGAACCTGTTCCTCGACCTCGACGCCGACGAACACCAGATCTCCTTTCCAATTCTCTACGCGAGTGCACGTCAGGGCTGGGCCTCACTCGATCCCGAGGTCACCTCGGGCGACTTGACGCCGCTCTTTCAGACCATCGCCGACTACGTGCCAGCCCCCGAATACCAAGAGGGTCACGGACTTCAAGCTCTCGTGTGCAACCTCGACGCGTCGCCCTACCTGGGACGTCTCGCGCTCTGTCGAGTCATCAACGGCAATCTCGAGCGCGGCATGCGCGTGGCGTGGTGTCGCATCGACGGCACTGTCGAACACGCCAAGGTCACCGAGCTCTTCATCACCGAAGCGCTAGAGCGCGTGCCCGCCCAAAGTGCCGGTCCCGGGGACATCGTCGCCGTCGCTGGTTTCGAGGACATCACGATCGGCGAGACACTGGCCGACGCGGACAACCCTGAACCCTTAGAGCCTCTACACGTCGACGAGCCCAGCCTGTCGATGACCATTGGTATCAATACCTCACCACTCGCCGGCACCGAAGGCAAGCTCCTCACCGCTCGCATGGTGAAGGACCGCCTCGACAAGGAACTCGTCGGCAACGTGGCGCTACGCGTGCTGCCAACGGATCGACCCGACGCTTGGGAGGTGCAGGGTAGGGGTGAGCTACAGCTCGCGATCCTCATCGAGACGATGCGTCGCGAAGGGTTCGAGCTCACGGTTGGCAAGCCCCAGGTCGTCACTCGCATGATTAACGGAAAGTTGCACGAACCTATGGAGCACGTCACCATCGACACGCCCGATGAGTTCGTGGGCCCGATCAATACGCTCCTCGCCACGCGCAAGGGCACGATGATCGATCTCGTGAATCACGGCACCGGTTGGGTACGCATGGAATGGCGCATCCCGGCACGTGGTCTCGTGGGAATTCGCACCGAGTTCATGACCGAGACACGTGGCGCGGGCATGATGCACACGAACTTTGACGGTTACTCACCCTGGTTTGGCGACATTCGTACGCGCCAAAAGGGCACGCTCGTCGCCGACCGGCGTGGCGACACGACCGCGAACGCACTGCTCGACCTCGAACAGCGCGGCGTGTTGTTCGTGGGACCAGGCACCGAGGTCTACGAAGGCATGATCGTGGGCGAGAACGCCAGGTCGGACGAGATGAACGTCAATCCAACCAAGGAAAAGAAGCTGACCAACATGCGCGCGTCGGGCAGCGACAACACCGAAAAGATCGCGCCACCCACGATCTTCTCGCTCGAGCAAGCTCTCGAATTTATCGCCGACGACGAAGCCGTCGAAGTGACGCCAAAGTCGGTGCGACTGCGCAAAGTCGTCTTGGACGTCGCCTCACGTCATCGCCTTCGCAAAAAGAGTTCGTAAGGCGCTCAACTAGAGTTGTCCCCGGAGGGATGACAGAGCGGACGAATGTACCGGTCTTGAAAACCGGCGTGGGCTTGCCCACCGTGGGTTCAAATCCCACTCCCTCCGCCAAAAGAGTTCCATCAAAATCTTACGAACGTAGTCCCGTCTTGTCACTTCGAGCGCGGGGCGGTGCTGCGCGGGTCCTCGATTTGTTCAATCGGCGTCGAAGTACTCGCGCATGGGATCGAAGTAGCTCTGTTGCCAACCACCGTTCTCGTAACCCAAGTGGTCGTCGGGGACATTGCTATGTCGGACCGTGACCAACGATCCCTCGTCGTTGGCCTCGATGAGAACCTCAATCTGCGAGTCTTCATTATCGTCGTTGAACGCCGTCGAGCACCACGACTGGACGATACGCGTCGGTGGTTCGAGCGCGATCGTTTTCCCGTGGATGTATCCGTTCCAGGCGTCGTACGCGCCGCCCACCGTGCCGTCGACGTGCGCTTCGCCACCAGTCATCTCGGAGTGACCTTCGCTCGACATCCACACCGAGAAGATCTCATTCGGTGACGCTGGAATCTGGTCCGATACTTCAAAGTCGTAGGTCATGAGCAACTTCCTCCTCTTGTGCTCGGCCACGTCATCATTGACATCGGCCGCGACGATGGTCATCAAAATCACGACGCCGATCCAGTCAAAGTGCTCTGATGAGCGCAACCCACAAGCGTCGTTGCGAGGTGTCGACGACTGAAGCGCGAAGGTGAAACTGGCGCCGGGCAGTTGATTCGTGGAGTTGTCCCACGCCAGTCGCTATGTCACATTAAGTTCGAACAGCAGCGCACTGCCGTTCTCGATACGTCGAAGCGCCGTTACGAAGTTGGACGCACGCGAGCACGAATCGCCTTTATCCACGTCGCGGCTGATTGACGCGCTCGAGCTACCTCTTCGCGTCGGTCGCTCGAGCCCTCGCCCGTCACCGGGTAGGAACCGAGAAACTTGACTCGCGCCAAGTGCGCTTGAAGATCCGTCAAACAGTCGGCCACGACTTCGTCGACCACGTGGCCCTCGAACTCGATAACGAAGCAGTAATCACCAAGACCGCGCTTCGTTGGCCGACTCTCGAGTTTGGTGAGGTTGATGTCGCGCGCCGCGAAACGACCCA
>DAIQOO010000293.1:0-1185 GCA_036787845.1 Acidimicrobiales bacterium | reverse complement strand
GCGAAGTGTTGTCGTCGGTGATGAAGAATCGTGGCTTTAACGAGGTCTACCAACTCGACGGCGGCATCGTTCGTTACGGCGAAGCCTTTGCCGATAAGGGCCTGTGGGAAGGCTCGCTCTACCTCTTTGACGCGCGGATGCACCACGAGTTCAGTGATGACGTCACCACCATTGGTCGCTGCGAACGTTGCGACTCACCGACCAGCCAGTTCTACAACTGTGCCAACTTGGTGTGTCGCAAGCTAATACTGCTCTGTGCGTCGTGTGGGAACGACAATGTCAGTACCAACTGCTCGCCCCGACACCAAGAGCTCTAATCGTTCGCTCATCAACGCGCGGATCACGACGCGACGTTCGCTGCGGCGAAGTCAGCATTCACGGTACGTTCCACCGCTCGAACCGGCGCCCACGACGTCGTGACCACGCCTAGCTCGCGGTTATAGACCAGCGATGACGTTGAGAAGTTCTCACTTCCAATGAGCACTGTCCCGCTCGTTGCCGTGCAGTCAGCGCAGATCACTTTCGCGTGGACGTAGACCTGAGTAGGTCCGAGCGTGGCGACCTTGACGCCCGCGCCTTCGAGTCGTGTGAGCGCCGCTGACCACTGCGCCGAGTACGTCATGACGACCTCTACGTGGACACCGCGACCCGCCGCCGACATGAGAGCGCGCTCAATGCTCGTATTCTTCATCTCTTCGTTCTCAACGAGCAGCGACGTCTTCGCCGCGTCGATGAGACTGACCAGCGCCGACGTCGAACCCGGACTCCACACCAAGCCAGGGGCGTTTCTCGGCGCCGCGTAGTGGTGCGAGAAGTCCGCGTAGAAGGTTGACGAGATCGCCGCGACATCGACGTGCCTCGTCACTTCGACCCAGAAGTCCCGCGTCGAGGAGTAGTAGCCCGCAACGAGATTCCCCGTGCCGACGTAGACGGCTTGATCATCGACAAGTACGTATTTCGCGTGAAAGATCTGGCTCGACGGCGCCCACGCCACTTGCACCGAGCCAGCTTGGAGCATCGCCGCAGCGGGCGCGTTGAACACTTTGCTTTCGTAGGCGCTGTTGAGCAGCACCCGCACCAGAACGCCACCTTTCGCCTTGGCGATGAGATCGTTCACGGTGGTCGTGTCCGAGAGTTCGTATATCGAGATATCGATGCTTCGCTTCGCTTGATTGATGGCGTTGC
>DAIQOO010000292.1:0-1195 GCA_036787845.1 Acidimicrobiales bacterium | reverse complement strand
GTAATCCCCCACGCAGTGGCGGAAGAGCTCTCCATCTACCGCACTGCCGCCACCCGTGCGGACCTGGCCAACACGGTGAACGAGATGATCGCCGAACACCGTGTACTCACCGCAGCCGTCGAATCCCTGGCCAACGCGTCGAATGGCCCAGCGGCGCTCACTCAGGCCACGCAGATCGCCGCGTTCTTCACCACCCACGTCGTCAAGGAGAACGAGTTGCTGCTCCCCGCTCTCCTTGAAGATAACGACGTGGACCTCGTCAAGTTGCTGGAGCAGATGCACCGTCTGACTAGCGCCGCTTCGAACGACGCACCCTCGCAGAAAGCACCGGGCGCCGACTCCGAAGCAGTCGTACTGTCGCTTCTCCTCGAAGCAGCGAATGAACTCTCCAAAGCCGGCCACGGTGACCGAGCCTGCCAACTGGTCGCCTCAGCGTGGGCCGCCCTACGCTCCACAAGACCCACGCTCGCCGTCAAGACCACGGCCAGCCTGCACCGACTCGCCCGGACGGTAGCGAGCGAGCCGATCACGCTGCGCTCGCACGTCAAAGGCGCGGACGATACCGCGATTCGTGAACTTGACGTGCGTCATCTCGCCCCGGCGCAGCGCCACGAAATCATCTTCTCCGAGTTCCACGCCCTCGCGCCCGGAAGTGGTTACGTGCTCGTCAACGACCACGATCCCAAGCCGCTGCGCTACCAGTTCGAAGCCGAGCACGCGGGAGATTTCACCTGGGACGCGATCGAGTCCGGACCCGAGGTGTGGCGCGTGAGGATTACCAGACCGTTGTATGGCGCCGCCACCAACACTGAGAGCGATGCCCGTGATGGAACAAAGGTTCAAGAGCTCGACGTGCGGGTCCTCCCTCACGGACAGCGCCACGAAGTGATCTTTTCCACCTACGATCTCCTCCCCCCGGGGGGTGGGTTCGTGATCGTCAACGACCACGACCCGAAACCATTGCGCTACCAATTCGAAGCCCAGCACGCCGGTGAATTCACGTGGGATTATCTGGAGTCCGGGCCGAAACTGTGGCGGGTGCGGGTCGGGAGAACGCTCGTTTCGACGCCAGTCTGAGAACGATAGAGGCGCGCGACGATGAGCGGCGCCACCATTGCGAGTTCGAAACGATCAACCGCGAAGGGTTCTACCAAGTGTCGCTGCCTAGCGACGTCGGCGTAACGTAACCGGCGGC
>DAIQOO010000137.1:0-4355 GCA_036787845.1 Acidimicrobiales bacterium | reverse complement strand
CGCGCGAGGTCGTAGTTCGCGGCCCCCGCCGCCATCATCTCGATGGCACAACAAGCGAGTCCAAAGGTCGCTGGCCACACCGACGCGCGCCGCGCCCAGCGCACCAGGTCTTCGATTTGACCCGTTAGGAAGTTGTGCTGGAGATCTTCGAGAGCCACTACGCGGCCTTGTCAGGGTCGGCGCCGATGCGCACGATGGTGGAAGAACTCGTACGCGACGGCATGCCCGGCACGAGGTGTTTGACCGGTCCCCAGGTCAGCGCGCCTTCACTCACCAAGAACAACAGTGCGCCAAAGACCGCGAGCGAAAAGACCAGCACTTCGACGAGTCCAAAGACACCGAGTTGGCGAAAGACCACCGCGAAGGGGTACATGAAGACGACTTCGATGTCGAAGATCACGAAAATCATTGCCACGAGGTAGAACCGCACCGGAAAACGCTGGGGCGGTTCGATCTCGGGGACGATCCCACACTCGTACGGTGCCAATTTCGCGTCCGTTGGTCGCTTGTGCGGCGCGAGATGAGCCGACGCTACAAACGATCCCGACGCAAAGAGCACTCCGAGAATGAGCAGCCCCAGTATTGATAAGTACTGGTCCACGTCCATCATTTCTACCAGACGGCGAAAGGCCCTTTCGACGGATCGAGCACTGGGCGCTCGACGTAGGATTGGCGAGTGAAAAGTCTCAGTGAAGTCGTCGCGAAGCCAACTATCTACGACGTCGTCATCGTCGGCGGCGGCCCTTCTGGCTCCGCCTGCGCCTACTGGCTGGCGCAAGCCGGTTGGTTGGTGTGCCTCATCGAGAAGAAGCACTTCCCGCGTGAGAAGACCTGTGGCGACGGACTAACTCCCCGCTCGGTCTACCAACTTAGAGAGATGGGGCTCGAGGGCATCGTCGCGGCGAACGGTCACCGCTACCACGGGCTTCGAGCATTCGGATTTGGCGCGTCGCTCGAGATGAACTGGCCCGAGCATCCCATCTTTCCCAATTACGGCTACACCATCACCCGCCTCAACCTCGACGGTCTCGTCGCGGAGAACGCCGAAAAGTACGGCGCCGTGGTGTTGAATGGCGTCGAGGCGCTCGATCTCCTTGAAGCAACTGACCACCACGACGGCGCGCTGAAGGGCGCGTCGGGGTTCGTCGTCAAAGACAAGGACACGGGCCAGACAGCTGAAATCCGTGGGCGTTACCTCGTCGTCGGCGACGGACAGAACTCGCGGCTGGGTCGCGAGCTCGGTGTCACGCGAAATCGCGACTGGCCCATGGGCATGGCACTGCGTGGTTACTACACCAGTGACCGTCACGACGATCCGTGGATTGACTCACACCTGGACATCCGCGACACCAGCGGCGACGTCGTGCCGGGTTATGGGTGGATCTTCCCACTTGGGGACGGCCGGGTGAACGTTGGCGTCGGTCTACTCTCAACGGGAGGCACCTGGAAGGGCGTCAACACCACGAAACTCCAGGAGTACTTCGTCGCACAAACAGCGGACGCGTGGGGACTCAACGACGCGACGTGTGAAGGACCGCCGACGGGTGGCCGTCTGCCAATGGGGCTCTCGATTGGACCACGCGTTGGTCCCAACACCCTCCTTATTGGTGACGCGATGGGCACCGTGAACCCCTTCAACGGTGAAGGCATCGCGTACGCCTACGAGTCAGGACGATTAGCGGCCGGCGTACTCGGAGAGGCGCTGCTCGCGAACGACACGTCAGTACTCTCGCTCTACGACGAGCGGCTTCAAGCGGCTTACGGCGACTACTTCAAGGTCGCGCGCGCCTTTGTGCGACTCATCTCTGATCCGAAGGTCCTCGCTGCGTGCGTCGGCACTGGACTGCGAGTGCCGGTGCTCATGAAAGAGCTCCTCACCATCATGGCGAACCTGATGAGTAACGACGCCAAGGGTCCAGCCGAGTTGGGCTATCGCGCAATGGCCCGACTCGCCAACGCGATCCCCGAGCAGGTCTACACCATGCTGCTGAAAGATCGATCCGCCGCCTAGCAGAACTACACAGGCATTGACGTTGACGACATGGTTCGCGACAGCAACGTGTTCACCAGGTTCGAAAGAAACGTCTCGGACTTGGTGAACGATCCAACGAGCGCACTCAAGGTGACTTCGTAGTGACCGCTCGTGACTACGGCCATCACTAGTTGCAGTTTCGATCCAACGCCGGGAACGATGATCGCGACCACCCCACCGCTGGTCCAGCCCCTAAGGAATGTCTTGGGTGTCCAGTTCGTCGCGACGTTGCTCGACGAAGTACTAAGACCAAAGCCCGACAGAATCGTTGACGCGCTTGAAGCGGTGAAGCACGAGCCGAAGTTCTTCATCTTCATCTCTGTGGTGTCGCGCTTCACCATGATGGTGGTGTTGTAGTACTGCGCCGTGGAAGCAAGTTCGATTCCGCCCAGTGTGTTCGTGGTGAAGACCTTGGAGGAGACTTGGTAGTCGGGCTGTTGACCGGCGGCGCCATACACGCGGTCCTTTGCGTTAGAGACTCCCAGACAACTCTGAAAGATCGAGGCGGATTTGACGAAGCTGGAATTCTTGGCCGGAACCGTCGTGGACGTTGTCGGGGTGAAGACGTCCTTGCTGGGCGGCACCAGATAGTTGAGGATGGACGTAGGTGATGTGTACCAGGTGCTCGGCAAATCCTTCGCCGTGAGATTCACTGCTCTCACGTCAGCGAGCTCTTTCGCGCCAGCGCGTCCGCTATTGAAGTAGGCCGCAATCCCCCCAGCGAATGACGCCAGCAGCACTATTCCGACAATCGCGAACACACCCGCGCGTCGACGGCGATGGGTGACGGCACCGCCATTTTCGAGCACGACCGCGCGCATTGCTTCAAAGTCCTTCAACTCACGATGGCGCCAGCAGTAGCGCACGCCAGCTACGGTGCCAAAGAGCGCCATCTGGTTTGAGAAGCGCACCAGTTCAAGATTGGTCAGTTCACTCCAGGGGGTCTGCCACGCGACGGGTGGAATGCCAGCTAGCTGCGTCAGACCCGACTCGTCAATGAGCAGCGCCACCGGCGACGTCGGACCATTCGGCACAAAACTTGGCCGCACCGACCAGTCTTCGCTGCGCAGCGACGTCACGCGCGCACCGCCTTCGCGGCGTCAGCCGCGATTGAGAGCGTGCGTTCGAGATCGTCTTGAGTATGCGCCAGCGAGATGAAGAGAATCTCATAGGCGCCGGGCGCGAGCGCGACACCGCGCTCCAACATGGCGTGAAAAAACTTTGCATAAAGCCCGTTGTCGCAGCGCACCTTCGCCTCGACGAAGTTGGTCGGTACGCTGAATACCTCGTCAGCGAGGTAGAGCCCCATGAGCGCCCCGACACAAGGAACAATCGCGAAGAGACCCTCGCTCGCGATCACCACTTCGAGCTCGCGCGCGAAATTGCTCACGCGCTCATTGAGTAGTGCGTAGTCGTCGGGCTTCACGAGTTCCAACACCGCCAAACCCGCCGCCGTGGCGAGGGGATTTCCTGACAGCGTGCCCGCTTGGTAGACCGGACCAAGGGGCGCGAGTGAAGAGAGAATCTTTCTTGATCCGCCAAATGCGCCGACCGGCAGTCCCCCGCCGATGACCTTGCCAAAGGTCCACAGGTCCGGGGTCACGTCGAAGTACTCCTCGGCGCCACCCTGCGCCAAACGGAATCCGGTGATCACTTCATCAAAGATCAAGAGTGCCCCGACACGGTCGCACTCCGCGCGAAGTCCTTCTAAGAAACCCGGCAGTGGCGCCACGAGATTCATGTTCGCCGCGACTGGTTCTACGAGCACCGCGGCGACTGCGTCATCCAAGGTTGGCACCTCGTTATAGGGGGCGACGATCGTGTCCTTGACCGCGCCCGCCGTCACGCCCGCCGATCCCGGTAGTCCCAATTGCGCGACGCCACTACCGCCAGCGACGAGTAACCCGTCGGAGTGACCGTGGTAGCAGCCGTCGAACTTCACGATCTTGTCGCGACCCGTCACGCCCCTCGCGAGCCGTACCGCGCTCATGACGGCTTCGGTGCCCGAAGAGACGAGACGAACCTGTTCGAGTCCCGCGACGCGCGAGGTCATCGCTTCAGCAAGGAGTACTTCGCCCGGGGTTGGCGCGCCGAACGTTGAGCCCTTTGTGGCGGCCTCTTGGAGCGCCGCGACGATGACGGGGTGTGCGTGACCGAATAGTGAGGCGCCGTAGGACTGCACGTAGTCGAGGTAGCGGGTGCCCTCGACGTCGGTGACGTACGCGCCGCTCCCGCTCGCGACCGTGTAGGGCGTGCCGCCGACCGAGCGAAACGATCGCACCGGTGAGTCGACGCCGCCGGGGATGACCTCGTTGGCTCGATC
>DAIQOO010000032.1:0-16027 GCA_036787845.1 Acidimicrobiales bacterium | reverse complement strand
CTCTCGTAGGCGAGGACCTGTTGGATGCGAAGGCTCCACTGCTGGTCCCACGGACGCGGTAGGCCGAGTGCTTCGTTCCACGTGGGCAGCTGGATAGCTCGGGCTCTCGCGTCGGCCGAGAGCGTGACGCCGAGCATCTCGAGCACGATGCGCTGGACGTTGTTCTCGGGCTGTTGCTCGGTGAGTCCGAGAGAGTTCACCTGCACGCCGTAGCGAAAGCGACGAAGCGACGGGTCGTCCACGCCATAACGCGTGCGACAGATCTCGTCCCACATCGCGGTGAAGGTGCGCATCTTGGCGACCTCTTCGATGAAACGAACGCCGGCGTTCACGAAGAACGAAATTCTCCCAACGACTTCGGGCATGAGTTCTGGTACGACTTTGCCAGAGTCGCGAACCGCGTCGAGGACGTCGATCGCGGTCGCGAGCGCGTAGGCGATCTCTTGGGCCGGGGTCGCGCCGGCCTCTTGGAGGTGGTAACTGCACACGTTGATGGGATTCCACTTGGGGACGTGGTGGATACCAAAGGCGATCATGTCGGCGATGAGCCGTTTGGAAGGTTCGGGCGCGAAGATGTACGTGCCGCGACTTAGGTACTCCTTCACGATGTCGTTTTGTGTCGTGCCCTGCAGTGACCGGTAGCTCACGCCCTGTTCGTCGGCGAGCGCGAGGTAGAGCCCCCACAGCCACGCGGCCGTCGCGTTAATCGTCATTGACGTGTTCATCTCGTCTAAGGGGATACCCTCAAATAGTTGACGTACGTGACCAAGGTGCGCGACGGGCACGCCTACCTTGCCGACTTCGCCCGCGGCTAAGGGATCGTCCGGGTCGTAGCCGGTCTGGGTTGGCAGGTCGAAGGCGATGGAGAGTCCCGTTTGGCCCTTGGCGAGATTGTTGCGGTAGAGCTCGTTGGATTTTTTTGCACTCGAGTGACCCGAGTAGGTCCTCATCACCCAGGGTTTGGAACGATCGTTCACGGTCCTTCCTCTCGAAGGTACTTAGGAGTATGAATAGAAGCCCGCTCCGGACTTTCTGCCGAGCAGTCTCGCGCTCACCATCCGACGAAGGAGCGGCACGGGCGCGAAGTTGGCGTCGGCGTACTCGGCGTAAAGCGCGTCGAGGATTGCGAGCGACGTGTCGAGACCTACGAGGTCGAGCAGCGCGAAGGGCCCCATTGGAAACCCGCAGCCACCCTTCATCGCGGCATCGATGCCCTCTTTGGTGGCGACACCTTGTTCGAGGAGCCGTACCGCGTTGTTGAGGTAGGGGAAGAGCAGGGCGTTCACGATGAAGCCGGCCTGGTCTTTCACCTCAATCGGTTCCTTCTTACACGCAAGTACGAAGACAGTAACGGCCGCAATGGTCTCTTCACTCGCGGACAGCGGACGCACGACCTCCACCAACGCCATGGCCGGCACGGGATTAAAGAAGTGCACGCCACAGACGCGCTCGGGACGCGACACCTGCATCGCCAAGTCGATAACGGGCAACGTCGAGGTGCAGGTCGCGATGATGGTGTTTGGTCCAACGACCTCGTCCAGCGCGCGAAAGAGTTCCATCTTTACTTCGAGGTCTTCTACGACCGTTTCGATCACGAAGTCGCAGTCAGCGAGGTCAGCGAATTTGGTCGTCACCCTGACGCGACGACGAATAGCGGCCGCTTCTTCGACGTCGCGCTTGCCCTTTTCAACTTGCTTCGCAAGAGACTGGTCGAGTTGTACGAGAAGTGCGTCGCCACTCTCTTGCGATCGGGAGCGAACAATGACGCCAGCGCCCGTGGACGCGGCTACTTCAGCGACGCCGGCACCCATGATGCCCGAACCAACGACGGCAATGTTTGCAAAGCTCATGTGCGAACACTACTGGTACTGGCCAGTAGAAACGGATGAGAGAATGTAGGCATGCAATCATCGACCGTCGTGGTTGGCTCACTCGAGGCCCTGGTGAGGGTACTCGCGACGGGCGAGTTCCTCGACCTGGCGCAGGGCGCGGACGTTGTAATCGTGCCGACGGCCGCGGCCTTCAGCGGACTTGCCGAAGCGGCGGTGGCGACGTCGTTGGCGTTCGACGCGACGGTCACGAACGTTGAAGCGCTCATGATCGCTGATCGTGGCGCGAGCGCGGATCCGTATTTCGTCGATCGGATCAAAGGGGCCGACCTCGTTGTCTTGTGCGACGGGTCGGCACTACACGCGAAGAGCGTTTGGCACAGTTCTCCCGTTGGCGAGGCGATTCGAGACGTCCGACAACTCGTCGCGGTCGGTTCGTGCGCGTCGGTACTCGGTGACGTCATGATTGATCCACGTGGAGGCGCACCCACGACGGGCCTCGGGTATCGCCCGGGACTCGCGGTGGGGGTGACGGCGAGCAAAGATCAGCTGGTGCGTACGAGGGACTTGCTCGGGCTCGACGTGACGTTGGTGATTCTCGGCTCCTTGGGCGTCGTGCACTTTGACGGGACGACGTGGGAATCAGGAAGTGACGACCTGATCGTCACACGAGGTCACGAGGTCGTGACGCTCTAACTCTCGGTGATCGTGACCGACTCGATGATGACGTTCTCTCGTGGTTTGCCCGATGGCGTGCCAAGGTCGTTAATTGTTGCCACGACGTCGAGACCTTTGATGACCTTGCCAAAGTGCGCGTACAGCGGAGGAAGACGCACGCCGTCGGGGCCCGAAATCACGAAGAACTGCGATCCATTCGTGTTGGGTCCCGCGTTGGCCATCGCCAGTGATCCCACTTCGTAGCGACCGGGCTTGGGTAATTCGTCATCGAATCGGTACCCCGGACCACCGGATCCACTACCCGTCGGGTCGCCGCCTTGCAACACGAAACCGGGAATGATGCGGTGAAAAACGATGCCGTCGTAGTAGTGCCAACGGGCCAAGTAAACGAAACTGTTGACCGTGACGGGCGCGCCGTGGTGGTCGAGGAGCAGCTCCATCGTGCCCTTCGAGGTGACCATCGTCGCGTGGTAGGTCTTGGTCGGATCGATGATCATCTCGGGCGCGGCGTCAAACTTCTGACGCTTGGAACTGGAGCCGTCGGGGTTGGGGACGTGATCGGTCATGTTCTATTTCTCGCTTATCGTGATGTTCAAAATTCGATGCGTAACGATCGGCGGGATACCGTTCGCAGCCTTACTCGAGTTACCGGCGTTCTGGATGATGTTGACGACCTTGGTGCCGCTGACAACCTGACCGAACAGTGAGTAGCTCGCTGATAACGTCTCGCCCGCCGTGCCCGTGACGATGAAGAACTGGCTGCCACCGGTGTGCGGCGCGTTCGTATTCGCCATCGCGATTGAGTAGAGCGGGTAGGTGGGACTTCCCGCCTTTGGCAGTTCGTCGGCGATGGTGTAACCCGGTCCGCCCGTGCCCGTACCCGTGGGGTCGCCCCCTTGAATCATGAATCCGGGAACGGCGCGGTGGAAGATGACGCACTTGTAGTACTGGTGTTGCGCCAAGAACACGAAGTTGTTCGTCGTGATGGGCGCGGTCTTCGCGTCGAGTTTCACCACGAAGTTTCCCGCGGTCGTGGCGAAGTTCGCGTAGTAGGTCTTGGCGCTGTTGATCGTTATCGCGGGCGCTTTGGTCCAGGTGAACTTGTTCACGCGAGTACTCGTCGACGCGGGACATCCTGCCGCGACGGCTTTGGCGTTGGCCTGCGCTTGGGTCACCGCCGCAGTACCGGTAGCCAAAGTCGTGGTCGTCGCGGTACTCGAGGTGGTGGTAGTGGTCGAGCCAGAGACAGAAGCGATGGTGGTGGTCGTGGTGGTAGTGGGCTTTCCAACGAAGAGCAGTGCCCCGGTGCCGAAGACAACGACGGCGATGACGGCCACGATGATCGAGCGACGAAGGATCTTGCGGCGCTTTTGGTAGCGCTGTTGTCGCTCTAACTTCTCGCGGCGGGCCGCTTTCTGCCGTTCACGTTTGGAAGTTGCCATGGTTGCGACGTTACTAGGCCGCTAAAAGGCCTTTGCATCGCTCAACTATCCTTTGTGCGCATGGCGCTCATCGTGCAAAAGTTTGGTGGCACGTCGGTTGGCGACGCCGAGCGGATTCGAGCGGTAGCTGATCACGTGGCGAAGACGCGGGCGGCGGGCAACGAAGTGGTCGTCGTCGTCTCGGCGATGGGCAAGTTCACCGACGACCTCATACTGTTGGCGGACGGCGTCTCTCCCTCGCGTCCGGCGCGCGAAATGGACATGCTGCTCACAGCGGGTGAGCGAATCTCCATGGCGCTCGTCTCCATGGCGCTCGGTGCCGCGGGTGTGGAATCAGCCTCGTTCACTGGGAGTCAAGCGGGCATCATCACTGACACGAGCCACACCAGAGCGAAGATCTTAGAAATGCGACCCGACCGAATTCGTGAAGCCCTCGATGACGGCCTCGTGCCGGTGGTCGCGGGATTTCAAGGTGTGTCGACCGAGCGCGACATCACGACGCTTGGCAGAGGTGGCTCGGACGTGACGGCGGTGGCGCTCGCCGCAGCGTTAAAGGCTGACGTGTGTGAGATCTACACCGACGTGGCCGGCGTCTTCAGTGCGGATCCCCGTGTCGTGCCAAAGGCGCGCCGTCTCGACAGGGTGTCCTTTGACGAGATGATGGAGATTGCGGCGACCGGTGGACGGGTGTTGATGCTGCGATCCGTCGAGTTTGCGCGTCGCCACCACGTGCCGATGCACGTTCGTTCGAGTTTTACCTGGGAACCAGGAACCTGGATCGTGGAGGAGGACACCACAATGGAAGAAGCCATCGTTTCGGCGATCACTGATGACACGTCGGAGGCGAAGATCACCGTGGCGGGGGTGCCGGACCGTCCGGGCATTGCGGCGGCGCTCTTTCGCGAGCTCGCGAACGCCGGCATCAACGTGGACATGATCGTCCAGAACACCAGCGCCCACGCCGTGACCGACATCTCGTTCACGGTCGCCAACGTCGAACTCGACGCAGCGATGGCGGCGTGTCAACGAGTGCAAAAGGACATCGGAGCCGAAACCGTGACGAGTGACGGCAATATTGGCCGCGTCACGATCGTGGGCGCGGGAATGAAGACGAGTCCGGGCGTCACGGCGTTGATGTTCGAGACGCTCTATCAAAACGGCATCAACATCGAGATGATCTCGACGAGTTCCATTCGTATCTCGTGCGTACTACGTGCTGACCGCGTGGCCGACGCCGTTCGTCACCTGCACAGCGCGTTCGGCCTCGACGCCGAGTGACCTAAACTTTCCTCATGCGCGTTGCCATTGTTGGAGCCACCGGACAAGTCGGAACGGTGATGCGCGCAATCTTGCTCGAGCGTAACTATCCCGTCGACGAGATTCGCTTTTTCGCCTCGGCGCGCTCCGCCGGCACCACTATTGAATGGAAGGGTCAAAAAGTCGTGGTCGAAGACGCCGCGACCGCTGATTTTTCGGGGATCGACGTCGCGTTAGCGTCGTCGGGCGCGACGTCATCAAAGGTGTTGTCGCCGCGACTGGCGAAAGCTGGTGCAATCGTGATTGACAACTCCTCAGCGTGGCGAATGGACCCCGACGTACCCCTGGTCGTTCCCGAGGTCAACGCACACGCGCTGATTACGATCCCCAAGGGCATCGTCGCGAATCCCAACTGCACGACCATGGCGGCGATGCCAGTACTTAAGCCGTTGCACCTCGCCGCCGGTCTGACGTCGATGATCGTGTCGACCTACCAAGCGGTGAGTGGAGCGGGACGCGAGGGTGTTGACGAACTCGCTGACCAACTCGAAAAGACCAACGGCAACGACGTGCGACTTCTCGCCTTCGATGGCGCGGCGTTTCCTCTCTACGACGGGGTGAAATTTCCCGCCACTATTGCGCACAACGTGATCCCTCTCGCCGGGTCAATCGTTGACGACGGATCTTTTGAGAGCAGTGAGGAACAGAAGTTGCGCGACGAGAGCCGCAAGATTCTAGAAATCGCCAATCTCCACGTCAGTGCCACTTGTGTTCGTGTGCCGGTCTTCACGGGTCACTCTCTTTCACTGACGTTAGGTTTCGACCGTCCGCTCTCGTCTGAGGACGCAATGAGGATCTTGTCCAAGGCACCTGGCGTCATCCTCCACGATTTGCCAACGCCACGTCTCGTGACGGGCAAGGACCCGAGCTACGTGGGACGGATTCGAAGGGCTGAGGCCGTGCCCAATGGACTGTCGCTCTTTGTTAGTAGTGACAATTTGCGTAAGGGCGCGGCGCTGAACGCCGTGCAGATCGCCGAAGCGCTACTCGAGATTCGCTAGTCGGCGCCGCCGCGGCCAACTTGACGTCGCGCCAGGTTCACGCAGTGATCGCCGAATCGTTCGTAAAAGCGGGCCATGAGCGCTACTTCCACCGCGACCGGAACACTCATAGAACCTGACGTCAGCTCTGCGGTCAACGAAACGTGAAGATCGTCGAGCTCATCGTCGATGTCCTCGATCGCGCCCACGGCTTCGGTTTTACCGTCGATGATGACGTCCGTGGCTTCGCGCCAGATGGTGGAAGCGACTTCACCCATTCGTTCAATCAGACCGCGCGAGCGGGGCGACATCTCGCTGCCGAGTCCGCGAGCCGCGCGTCGTGCGACGTGTTCGGCCAAGTCACCGTTTCGTTCGACCTCGGGCATAATTCGTAACAAAATGAGTAGTTCGCGTCGACCCTCGACGTCGAGCGCGTCGCTATCGAGCAAACGTGCCTCGGCGCTCACGACAAGTTCATTGACGAGATCGTCAATCATGATGTCTTGTTCCACGACCCGCTTGGCCAGTTCGCGGTCGTTGGATAACAGCGCGTGCGTCGCGCCAGCGATTGCTTCACCGACTAGGGCGAAAATCCGAACGACTTGAGGTCGCAGGTCCTCGCTCTCTGGTTCTAGCGGCACGCTGTTCTCCTCATCAGGCACTGATGAACGAAAGAGGCGGCGCATGGCCAAAAGGCTAGTGGGAGGTGACAACCCTTCTCTATGGTGGGAATAGTTGTTCGAAGGAGGAACATGGTCGCGGCTCTCACTGGTGTCGTCGGGCTCGTCGTTGGTGGTGTACTCGCGTGGTGGCTCGCGACTCGTCGCGCCGAGAACCAACGCGATGTACTCGCGACCGTCAAATCCGATCTCGCGGTTCGAGAGTCCGAACTTCTCTCCGCTCGAGCGGACGTGCAACGCACGCGCGAAGAACACGAGATGGCCCTCAAGAACATGGAGGGCGTCTTTGAGAATCTCTCCAATCGCGTGTTGACCAGTACCGTGCAGGAGTTCAACAAGTCCCAAGAACAGGTGATGAAGGAACGAGAGACCACACTCGATCGAACCCTTAAGCCGCTGGCGGACCTTCTCGACGAATACAAGCGCAATTTGGTGGAGTTCGATAAACAACACGTCGGCGCCCTGGGTGAGGTCAAGAGCCGGGCCGAAGAGTTGCTCACGGAACAGCGTCGTAGCCAAGAAGAGACGCGCCGCTTGAATCAGCTTCTCGGGCGGAGCGATCGCCGCGGCCGATGGGGTGAGATCCAACTCGCGAACGTGTTGGAAGCGTCGGGACTGCAACAGCACATTGACTACGACCTGCAAGTGTCTTCGACCAGTGACACGGGAAGGTCGCAACGCCCCGACTGCGTCGTGAACATGCCCAACGGTTCGCGCGTCGCGATTGACGCGAAGTTTCCTTTCGACGCGTTCGAAGCGGCACTCCGCGCCGACGACGCGGAGGAACGCAAATCGCTCGAAGCAAAGCACGCGAAGGACCTGCGCGCGCACGTGAAAACACTAAGAGAGAAGGCGTACTGGGAGGCCATCGCGCCGGCACCAGAGTTCGTTGCTTGTTTTGTCCCCAGTGACGTCGCGGTCAGCGTGGCCTTTGACGCCGATCCAGATCTGTTGACCTACGCCGCCAAAGAGCGAGTCTTGATAGTTGGACCCACCAATTTGTTGTCACTGCTGTGGTCAGTGGTGATGGTCGTTCGTCAACAAAAGCTCGCGATGAACGCCGAAGAGATTTACAAGGTTGCGGAGAACATCTTCGATCGCATTCGCCTCGTGGCTGAGCCGGTCTCTCGGATGGGCAAGGCTCTCGACGTGCAGGTGCGCGAGTACAACGCGATGATCACGTCGTTCGAGACGCGCCTGATCGTGAGTGCGAAGAGTTTGCAAAGTCTCGGCGGTGCGGCGCACGCGAAGGAGTTGCCCGAACTGGGTCAGGTCGAGCGGTTGACCGCTCGACTCGACGAGGTGAAGTGGGGCGTCGACGACGCGCACCCCTTGGCTGAGGGAGCGTCGGAGATACTTGACCTCGAGGGAGTTGAGGATCGGGACTGAAAATCGCTGACGAGTAAGTTCTTTCAGCGTGGCCCGTACTCGCGCGCAACGTCGTCGTCACACGTTGCTCATCACCCTCGCTCTCGCCGTCACGCTCATCGTTCTGGTCTTTGCGCGCGACGTCTCGAGGTCCGCGCACGGCGCGTTGAATCCTCGCAAAAGCGAAAACCTGAGTTTCGGCGCACTCGCGAACGGGTTGATCACCGGAGAAAATAACTTCGACGCTCGTCTCGAGCGTCTCTTGTCACAGGGCACCACGCTGAGTCGACCCGTCTTCGCCGCTCGACTCAACCAACTCGAGCAACAGTTGCCGGGTTGGTCTGAGGCGGCAGTGCAACTACGTCGACCGGTGCTCGCGCACCGCGTCAACGATTCACTCGACTCACTCACCCAGTTGCGCGTCGCCGCGTACCAGACGCTTCTTCGAGAGATCGCGCACGCGTTGAGTTTGCCTTGGAGCAGCGGGCCTTCGATGGTCATCTCGAATCCGGTAGCGACGTTAGAGACGACGAGTCAGGTGTGGGACGTCGATAGCTACGCGTTAGTGAAAGAACCCGGACGAGTGCATCTCGAGACCACGACTTCATTGACGGCCACATTTTTTGCCGCCAACGGCGTCACCGCCCTGACCCACGCCGCCTCTCTCACGCTGCAACGGGCTATTGGGATTGCCGCGGTCAAGGTGTCGCCATCTCCGTTGCCGGCGGCGACGGGCGTGCTGTTATTGCCGCCAGTGACGTCGGTGCAGTTGGGTGTCTCGGTGCTGAACACCGGCTTCGATGAACAGCCCGTCACGTTGATGATTCGCGTCATCTTGCTCAATCGACGCGGGGTCGCTTCGGCGCAGACGATGACCGCGACACTTGGTCCGTTGCAGGCGTACGCCTTCGTTGCGAAGTCTTTACAGACCACCGCAAGCGAACGAGCTCGCGTCATCATCACGCTTCGAGGCGCGCCGGGGGCTTCGGGCATGGTCACCTCCGAGAGTTACCTGTTGGAGATGTCACCTTCGGGTAGCGCATAGTGCGAACTGGTTACTGGTCGGTTCGCCTACGATAGTCACGCCCCCAATCATTGAATCGAGGAACTGTGACGCAGTCCATTACCGTGACCGATAACCGCACCGGTGAGACGCGAGAGATTCCCATCCAAAACGGCGGCATCGCCGCGAGCGAGTTCTCGAAGTTGTTGCCCGGCATCTGGTTCTACGACCCTGGCTTCATGACGACCGCCATGGCCGAATCGGCGATCACCTTCATAGACGGCGACGCAGGCATCCTGCGCTATCGCGGTTATCCCATTGAACAGCTCGCCGAAAATTCGACCTACGTCGAAGTGGCCTATCTCTTGTTGCACGGCGAACTTCCCAACGCCGAACAGGCCGCCGCGTGGGAGAAAGAGATTACGTACCACACGTACATCCACGAGAACGTGCGCAAGCGCTTCTTGGAAGGTTTCAACTACGACGCGCACCCGATGGGCATGTTGGTGTCGGCAGTTGCGGCCTTATCGACGTACTACAAAGACGCCAAAGTCCTCGACGATCCCGAGATCTTGCACAAGCAGATCGTGCGCCTCATCGCCAAGATGCCCACCCTCGCCGCCGCGGCGCACCGCTTCTCGGTTGGCATGCCCTTCGTCTACCCCGACAACACCATGGGCTACGCCCAGAACTTCTTGTCGATGATGTGGAAAGTAGCCGAGCCGCGCTACGAGCCCGACCCGGTGCTGGCTCGCGCGCTCGACATCTTGTTCATCTTGCACGCCGATCACGAACAGAACTGTGGGACGACCGCGATGCGCGTCGTGGGCTCGTCGCACGCCGACCCCTACTCGGCAACGGCGGCGGCAACGGCGGCGCTGTATGGTCCGCGTCACGGCGGCGCCAACGAAGCGGTGCTCAAGATGCTGAACAAGATCGGGAGCATCGAGAACGTGCCGGCGTTCGTCGAAACGGTGAAGCAAGGCAAGACCAAGCTTGAGGGATTCGGCCATCGCGTGTACAAGAACTTCGACCCGAGGGCGAACATCATTAAGAAGACGGCCGACGACGTCTTTGCGGTCACCGGAAAGAATCCCCTGCTCGACATCGCCTTGAAGCTCGAAGAGGTGGCGCTCGCCGACGACTACTTCATCTCGCGTCGCTTGTATCCCAACGTCGACTTTTACTCGGGATTGATTTACCAAGCGATGGGCTTTCCGATGGAGATGTTCACGGTGCTCTTCGCCATTCCGCGCACGTCGGGATGGCTCTCGCACTTTCACGAACTACTCAATCAAGACACCAAGATCGCCCGACCGCGTCAGCTCTACATCGGAGCGCAAGAGCGCGCGTTCGTGCCGATGGCTCGACGCAAGTAAGTCGTTCAGCTACTCGCTTCACCTACGTACCCGACGTAATGTCGGGTCGACGCGCGATCGTCCTTCGCCGTTACTTCTCGTGTGGCCTTGGATCGATGATGCGCGTGAGTCCCTCTTGGACCATCGAGACCTTGAGTTCTCCGTCTTCGGAGAACAAGAAGCCCCTAGCTAGACCGCGTCCGCCAAAGGCGATCGGTGACTCGGTGTCGTAGAGCAGCCACTGGTCAGCCCGCAGATCGTGATGGAACCACATGCAGTGATCCAAACTCGCGCCCATGAACGATCCGTCGTCCCAGCGAATCGAGTGTGGTTTAAGAATCGCGTCGAAGAGGCTCATGTCGCTCGCGTACGTCACGACGCACGCGTGCAGTAACGGATCGTCGGGCAACGCGCCGTCGGCTTTTATCCAGAGACGTTGGTGGGGATCCTTGGAACGATTTGGACTCCACGGCAGTTCACCAATGAAACGCTGGTCAATGGGGTGGTGACGATTGAACCAGTCATCACTGTCGCCAAACTCGGTGGCCGCGAGTTCCATGAGTGGCGTGAACGTCTCTGGCCCCGGCACGACGGGCATCGCGATCTGGTGCTCGATACTGACCTCGTCGGTGTGAAAGCTCGCTTGCATGTTGTAGATCGCGCGCCCGTGTTGGACGGCAACCACGCGCCGAGTCGTAAAGCTCTTGCCATCACGTATCCGGTCGACTTCGTAGAGGATCGGGGTGGTGGGATCGCCAGGGCGAAGGAAGTAGGAATGCAACGAGTGCACGCGACCGTGTTCAACCGTTCGTCCCGCCGCCATCAAGGCTTGTGCGGCCACTTGTCCGCCAAAAGTACGTTGGCGTTCTTCCTTTGGATTCATCCCTCGATAGACGTTGACCTCAATGGTTTCCAGGTCGAGCAGATGGACGAGGAACTCGAGGGCGTCGGACATTGCACCATTGTTGCACTTGAAAACACGAAGCTTGGTCGAAGCGGCGAAGTAGACTTCAACAAATGATTCAACGCATGCGCTCCCTTTATGCGTGGTCGCACACGCACAAGGGCAAGAAGATGGTTCGCTACATCTTGGGTTCAGTTATTGCAACCGCGGTCTCGTTCACGTCGATCGCGATTCTCTATGGCTTTCGCATTATTCCGGGTGTCATGTGGGCGACGCTGGCGGGAAACTTGATCGCGACGTTGCCGGCGTATCACCTGAATCGAACGTGGACGTGGGGTAAGCGTGGTCGAAGTCACTTTCGAAGCGAGATCGTGCCGTTTTGGACGATGTCGTTTCTCGGCATCTCGTTCTCTCAACTGGGCGCGCTCTGGGCCCGGCACGAAGTGCACTCGCACCACTGGAGTCGACTCTTAAACACCGGTCTCGTCACCAGCACGAACCTGCTGTGCTTCTCCGTCTTCTGGGTACTCAAGTTGATGGTCTTCAACCGGATCTTCCACGTTAACAAACTCGCGCTGATTGATGAGCATCTCAATATGGAAGAGAGCGCCGCGCATTAGTTGCGCCGACGCGCCCGCGGGAAGCGGCGTCCATCGCTAGTGCCCGGAAGGCCACCCGTCTCGTTTCGGTCCGCAAAGTAGGTTGTAGTCAATGAAGTCTTCGTTTCGCTCACTGTTGGCGTGGTCGCGTACGCACCAGGGCAAGAAGCTCGTTCGCTTCACCTTGGTGTCCGGTATCACGACGGTCGTGTCGTTCACCTCGATTGCGATTCTTTACGGCTTTCGCATCATTCCTGGTGTGATGTGGGCGACGCTGGCGGGCAATCTCATTGGAACACTGCCGGCGTACAACTTGAATCGACGTTGGACGTGGGGCAAGCGAGGTCGTAGTCTCGTGCGCGCCGAAATACTTCCCTTCGTGGCGATGTCGCTGCTCGGTATCGCGTTCTCTCAACTAGGCGCGTGGTGGGTGAAGCACGAAGTACACGCACACCACTGGAGTCATCTCTTTAATACCGGATTGGTGGCGGGTGTCAATCTCTTTAGTTTCGCGGTCTTCTGGGTACTCAAGTTGATGGTCTTCAACCGGATCTTCCACGTGCACGAATTCGAAGAGATCGAAGAACACCTCACGCTGGAGGAAAGAAGCGCCCTTTAGTCGCGGAAGTTGGTGAACTGCAAGGGCACGTCGAAATCTGCTTCTTTGAGAACCGTCATCGCGTGTTGCAGGTCGTCGCGCTGTTTACCCGTGATGCGTACGTGATCGCCTTGAATGGACGAACTCAGGTTTTTCGCGCCCATGTCTTTGACGAGTTTGTTGATCTTCTTTCCCACCTCTTGGCTGATCCCAGCCTTTAGCGCAACTTTTTGACGGGCGCTGTTGTGACTGGCCTCTTCGATCTTGCCCGGATCGAGCGCCTTGAGTGAGACCGACCGTTTCACTATCTTCTCTTCGAGTAGTTGATAGAGCGCTCGTAATCGATCTTCAGTGGTGGCGCTCAGCGAGAGTTCCTTCTCTGAGAACTCGATGATTGCGTTCGTGCCCTTGAAGTCGAACCGGGTCGTGGCCTCGCGGTTGGCTTGGTCGACGGCGTTACGAACTTCTTGGAGGTCAACTTCGGAGACGACGTCGAAACTTGGCATAGGTAAATGGTAGAGCGTTCCACGCGTTTGCTAGTGGGGTGTGCTCTCACAGTAGAATTCTCGACGGGTCAGTGCCCGAGTGGCCAATGGGATCTGGCTGTAAACCAGACGGCTTAGCCTACGGGGGTTCAAATCCCTCCTGGCCCACCAAGGTCAACCTCTCTATCGAGGGGTTGACCGCGTCCAACGGCGAGTTGGGAAACGGCGAAGTACGGTGGCACTGATTGAAGCGAGAGGAGTTGCGTTGCGTCGAGTGAACTCGTGGGCGAGTGCGGTTCGACGTACGTACGAACGCGTAGCCACACGATTTGAATCCGGCGTTCAACTCCTCGAACATCGCTACACGCCACTCGGGCGCTTCACGCCGGGTCCCTTCGAGGGATGGGGCTTCCTCTGGCAGCCCGCGCTACTTGGCTTCGTCGCGCTGACGGCGATCCTTGCCGGCGCGTCGTTTACGAATTCGCCCTTCAAATTAAACATGGTCAACACGTGGTTTTTCGGTGAGCCTTCCGCCAGTCAAGCCGGCACGCCGAGCGTGACCAAGTACATCGTGTCGGTCGTGTTGGTTTACGGCGGACTGTTGTTGTTGATGCGGGTATGGCTGCGACTGGCTGAAGTGATGAAACTGCACGCGGGGGTCGAACTCAAGCGACTGTGGTGGATGTTGGCGCTGTGGTCGGTACCGATGATCGTCGCGCCACCGCTGTTCTCGCGTGACGTGTTTAGCTACGCCGCGCAAGGGGAGATGACGAGTTATCACATCAGCCCCTATCTCTATGGACCTAGCACCTTGGGTGGGGGACCCTTTGTCCCGCCGGTTGACCAGTTATGGGGCAACTCGCCGGCACCCTACGGACCGTTCTTTCTCTTCCTCGACGGTTCGATTGACAAGTTGGCGCAACACCACGTGCTCCTTACCGTGTTGGGACTACGACTCTTAGAAGTGATTGCGGTCGCGATGATCGGCTACGGCGTCGCGATCTTGGCGAAGGGACTCGGTCGCGACCCCGGCGAAGCGTTCGTCTTGAGCGTGATGAACCCCCTTGTTCTGTTGACGTTGATTGGTGGCGCGCACAACGACGCGATCATGGCGGGGTTCCTCGTCGTAGGTCTCGGGCTCGCCGTCCAGCGACATCCGGTGTGGGCACTGTTTTTCTGTTCCGTCGCAACGGCAATTAAGGCGCCCGCCGCAATGGGCCTGGCCTTCGTCGCGTGGAACTGGCTCGGGCCGAAGGCGACACTTCGCCAAAAGGTCAGACCGTTTCTCGTGGGTGCTCTCGTCGCGGGCGCGACACTTGGCGTCTCGACGTGGATGGCGGGCTTTGGTTTTGGTTGGGTGAAGAATCTATTAAGTAACGGTACGGTTCGATCGTGGGCCGCGCCCGCGACGGCGCTCGGCATGGCCCTCGGCAACCTTTTTCACGCGGCCGGTCTCCATTCGATCTCCATCACCTCGGTGTTGTCAGTGACGAGACTGCTGGGACTGTTGTTGGCTGGGGGATTCTCAATCTGGCTGCTCTGGCACTCCTCGAATCGTGGATGGGTGCGATCGCTCGGTCTTTCGCTCATTCTTTTCGTCGAGTTAGGACCCGTCGTGCAGCCGTGGTACCTCGCGTGGGGTCTTGTCGTGCTCGCCGTCAGTTACCAGGGACGCGAACACTTCTGGCTGTTGTTACTCTCGATCACCGGGCCCTTTATTGGCTTGCCGGGAGGTAGAGCGCTCCTCGCGGGACTGTTGCACTCCAATCCCTTGTTGATCGCGGTCGCGGTCGCAATTCTCGGTGGGGTGTTGTTGTTGCCCATGGGACGCTGGACGCAGTGGTCCTGGCCCGAAAAGGTGCTCGAGCCGGTCTCTAGTAGTGCTGATGAGGCATAACGTACTGATACTCAACAACGTCGAGCCAGCGCCCGTGTTTTCGCCCTATCTCTAATTCGGTTCCCACGAGGGTAAAGCCGCACTTTTCGTGCAAACGGATCGAGCTGGCGTTCTCGCCCACGATGCGCGCGATCAATGAGTGAAAGCCCGACACCTTGGCCATCGCGATCAGCTCTAGCAACAGCAGTTCTCCCACTCCCCGCCCTCTCGCGCCGCGGTGCACGTAGACCGAGTTTTCGACGGTCGTGGCGTAGGCGGGGCGCTCTCGAAAGAGCGAAACAGACGCAAAACCTAGGATTCGCTCGCCTTTGGCGCCAAGTTCGCCGAGGTCATCGTCGTCATTGACCGCCACGAGACAGGGGTGGGTCGCTTGGTGGTTCAAGATCCACTCGCGTTGCTCTTCGAGGGATTTTGGTACGAGATCGAACGAAACGCTCGTCTCTATAACCTCGGGGTTGAGAATATTCATGAGTGCACTGGCGTCGTCAACGTCCACCAAGCGCGTTCTCATAGGAGTCCAGGGTATCTCTAGAGCAGTTGGAACGATTGGCCATTGAGGGAGTACAATTTTCCCTCGCGACTTTATTTATCGCGGATGCCCTCTTAGCTCAGTGGTAGAGCACTTCCATGGTAAGGAAGGGGTCGTCGGTTCAATCCCGACAGAGGGCTCGCCAGGCGGCGTAGCTCAGGTGGTCAGAGCACACGGCTCATAATCGTGTTGTCGCGGGTTCGAGTCCCGCCGCCGCTACCAGGCACACCGCAGGGCCCATGCAGTACGAAGAGGAGACAGAATGGCAAAGAACGAAAAACGCATCCAGGTGACCCTGGCCTGCGAGGACTGCAAACGGCGTAACTACATCACGACCAAAAACAAGATCAACGACCGTGA
>DAIQOO010000136.1:0-4427 GCA_036787845.1 Acidimicrobiales bacterium | reverse complement strand
GACCCGAACATCATTGCCGGTGACACGATTTACGAACTGACCTCCCATGGTCTCGCGGCGGTGCCGAGCGCGAACGTTACCATTGATGCAGGGGTATCGGTAACGATCAGCTTCATCAATGATCCGACGTTCGTTGTCACCCAGACGATTTTGGTCGTCCAGACACTTCTTACCATTACCACGCTGTCGGGTCGAGTTGGTACCCCGCTCACGTTGGCCATCGGTGGTGGGTCGGGAAGTGGCACGGTGACCTTCACCACCTCTAACGGCACGGCGGCGGGCTGTGCGATCTCGGGCACGTCGCTCTCATCGACGAGCGCCGGTACTTGTTTGGTCACGGCCACCAAGGCGGCGGACTCAACCTACAGTGCGGTTAGTTCGGCGGCGACCGCGGTGACCTTCGCGCTGGCCGCCCAGGCCGCCTTCAGCGTTACTTCGACAAGTGGCACGGTGGGTACGGCCCTCACGCTCGCGACGTCGGGCGGTTCGGGTACCGGCGCGGTGAGCTTCGCGGTGGTGAACGGCACCGCAAAAGGCTGCGCGATCTCGGGCGCTTCGCTCTCGGCGACGAGCGCGGGCACCTGCGTGGTCACCGTCACCAAGGCCGCGGACGCTACCTACTCGGCCATCTCTCCGACGGTGACGGCCGTCGCGATGGCGTTGCCCGCTCGACCGGGCACAGTGACGTTGGATTTCGCCGCCAAGAGCAGTGCGCTGACTCCCGGGGCGAAGAGAACGCTGGTTTCTCTGTCGAGAGAACTCCTCGCGGGAGCGTCGGTGACCGTTACCGGCTTCGCGAAGGGCAACGCGAAACTAGCGAAGAGTCGGGCTTCGGCCGCGGTTAACTACCTAAAGAGCAGCGTGGCTGTTCATGTGACCATTAAGACGGTGACGAGTACGACGGCGAATAAGGTCACGGTGACAACAACCAAGCAGTGAACGACTGGGCTCCGCCAAGGACGCTGTCAACCTCGCTGAGGCACTGGATTACAAGCGTGTCCCACGTTTAGAGTTGCCTTTCTCTTTTGAAGTTGCGGCATAAGTTTCCACAAATCTGTTCTGGCGCCCAGCGACGTGCGCGTTCCAGTTGGAGAGCCGACTTCAACATTCGACTAGAGGCGCCAGCCATGGAGACGACAGCGAGGCGCTGGCCACCAAAGACGGGGCCATACTTCCGTTTGAGTCCTTCAGCGCCCACTGCCCAGAAGACGGTTCTTAGATAGGACCTTCCGAAACGCCGCACTTCCCCATAGGGTTCGAGTCCCTCAGCGCTCACCGCACATTGTCGGGATAGGTGATAGGGACGCCCGAAACGTCCGTCTTGTCGCCTCGTCGCGCGAAGCATTCGATGAAGCGGCCAAGATCGAGGTGGAACCGGCGTGCGCAGGGCCGCGTCCCCTTTTGAGGCTTGAGGCGTCGGAAGTGTCAGGCGGACGAACGACCACTCCATGAAGTCACGACGTGAATCCGAGACGCATGTGCGAGCGTGTGAAGCGGTCCCAGCGGAACTGGCAATTCTTACTGAGCTAAATGACTTCGGCTTACGACAACGAAAGGGCAACCTCAAGGGTGAAGGTCGATGAAGCGTGCAACAACGCCAGCACTGAACCGTCGCCAACCCCGAGTTTCATAGACAACGGCTTAGTCGAGTTGGTTTCTGCCACGAGCAAGTTTCTCATCGCCCGAGAACACGTCGAAGGGGCCATTCGCACCAATCAATTATGGAAGAGATGGTAATCCCTGATCTAGACACCGTTCTACGTATTCGTCAATCGAGAGATTCGATGACGATCGACGCAAAATTTGCGATGATAGGAACATGCGAAACCGAAGGTGGAATACTGGCCTGGCGTCTTTTTCGCTCTTATTTAGTCTCGTGAGTCCCCTGGCGTTGGCTAGCGGCGCCGACGCGATCTCGACGTCAACTCCGTGTAACGGAGGAGCGATTCCGCACTACGACCACGTGGTCTGGATCATGCTGGAAAACGTCGGCTATTCAGTGATTGGCTCGCCGAGTGCCCCATACCTCAATCGATTGAGTGCAGTTTGTGGACTTGCGACGCAGGATTACGCGGTGTCGCATCCCAGCTTGCCTAACTACATCGCGCTCACCTCAGGCTCGACACAAGGGATAAGCGACGACGGTGAGCCGAGCGTCCATCCGCTCGCGGTGCCCAACATCTTCTCCGAACTTGGCAATAACTGGAGTTCGCTCGTTGAGTCGATGCCGTCGAGATGTGATCAAGTCACCAGCGGTGTCTACGCAGCCCGCCACAATCCCGCGGTGTACTACCGATCAATCAGCGCGTCGTGCCAGCGAAACGACGTGCCCCTCACGCTTCCTCTCAATCTCTCGAAGGCTTTCACCTTCATTGTTCCGAATGTCTGTAATGACATGCACAGTTGTCCGGTCGCCACCGGCGACGCGTGGCTCAAGCGAATGGTCCCCACGATTCTTTCGAGTTCGCAGTATCAATCGGGTTCCTTGGTGCTCTTCATCACCATTGATGAGAACGACCAACAGTCGTCCAATCGTGTGCCCACTCTCGTCATTGCGCCTTCAGTGCGTCGAGGTGCCAAGGTAAATGCTCGTTTCACCCATTACTCGCTGTTGCGCACGAGCGAAACGTTGCTACACGTCGGGTTGCTCGGGGGTGCCCGGACGGCCCCTTCAATGGTGGTTCCTTTTCATCTCTAGTTGAGAGTGCGAGTACGACGGTTTCTTTGACAGCGTCGCCTACGCAATCCAAAGCGGCGTCGAAGTGGTGTTGTTGCTGTTGGCGCCACGAACTACAAATTTGTTTTGAGGCCTTGCGGCTAGCGCATCTCCGCGTCGCTACTGTCTTCGCCGCGATGTGCGCTGTATCGAAGGATGAGTAACCCAAACAGTAGCGATACGACAACCCCGACGCCTACCCCAAGGGAAATCAAGGTGTTGTTGAAGTTCGTCTGCGTGAATGAACTGCTCAACGTCAGATGTGCCGACGAGCTCAGAATGTCTCGAATACCAGCCAGGATGCCGATGATGAGGAATGGCCGTACGGGGAACACTGATGTTCGCAAGTGTCCAAAAACCGTGTGGGCGATATCGAGAAGGATGATCACGACCAAGATGCCGTCGATAGCGTCGACAACCGACTGGGGGAACGAGTTCCAGTGACTCAAGAATTCGTACACGGTACGACCGAGGACGATACTTGACACTAACAACAAACTGACGGCGATGGCGTATTCGATCGCGACGATCAACCATCTGATGACCGCGTCAGCCCCCGTGCTGTGCGGCGTTCTTTCGTTCGGCGTTCTGTCCACTGAAGAGCACGTTAGTGCCAAGCGGCATGTGCGGCGTATCTCGCAAGGTGCGTTTGAATTCAGTGCATTCCATACTTGAGCACGCCGGGGAGTGGAGAAATCTCGTGTAGTTCGAATTGATTTCTCATTTACCAACTGTTGGCGGCGAGGCGATCCTTCACCTCTTCGAGCATCAGGTGACGACCGTTACTTGGATCGAGAAGAGCCGGCTCGGCATTAGGCATTGGGGATAGCACTTGGGGTTGCCCGTTGCCGTGACTCTCGCGTGTCCCTTCGATTTGGCGACGAAGGTGGCAACAGACGAGCCGCCAGAGGTTCCGTTGAGTCGCTGAAGTACGGCCTGGTTCGAAGAGACGGACTCGGTCCAAGTATAAATCGAGGGACCCGAGAGTTTCACTACGAGTCGAGTACCGACGTGAAGCGTGTAGTTGCGACCACTATTGGCTTGGGTCAGCGTTACGGTCTTGAACTTCGTCGCCGACGTCAATTGGAAGTTGGCCGTGGCCTTAAGCGCGATGCCGTTGAACTGTGTCGTAAGTGTGTAGGCGCCTGCTGGTACGCGCGTCGATGACGCGTCAGAGCGTTGGTCCCACGTCGCGGTTCCTGTGTAGGTGCCACCCGGCGCGAGGTTCTGATTCACGAGGAACTGCGGGCAACCTGTCGGATGAGTGAGCGCGCCACAACGGCTCCATTCCCGGACGCCCTGGGAGTTGGTCACGTTAAATGACGGGGATAACTCACCAATCGCAAAAGTGCAAGAACTGGTAGACGTGTTGTGGATGGTCGTGGTCATCGTCACCGCGACTCCCGGGCCGTAGCTCTGTAGGTTCGTCGCGGCGGTTTCACTCAACGCCGATGGTGTACACAGCACTGGAGCCACGTGGGCGCTCAGCGCACTGGGGTGTATCACTTGCGCGGACGCCACGCTGCTGGCAATGCCGCTAAGGAGAGTCAGAGCGAGCGCCGTCACGACGACGTCACGACGTCGAGGGCGACGTGTTAACTTCCGTCGGGTGAACATCATGGGCCTCCTGGTCAATGCGGTCACGGCTGCACTGGCGCACTGGCGCACTGGCGCACTGGCGCACTGGCGCACTGGCGCACTGGCGCACTGG
>DAIQOO010000135.1:0-4429 GCA_036787845.1 Acidimicrobiales bacterium | reverse complement strand
CTAGTGACGCTGTTTGGTAGGTGCACATGAGATCTCCTTACTTGAGCGTGCGCTCGAGGAACCTGAAAACTTCCTTCCAACCCTCATTGGCGGCTTCAAAGCGATAACTCGGCCGGTCCGCCGCGAAGAATCCGTGACCGGCGCCCTCGAAGGTGCGAAAGGTGAACTCTTTGTTGGCCTTGGTGAGCGCGGCGGCGAGCATCTCGGTCTGTGCGGGGGAGGGGAACATGTCCTCGGCACCAAAGAGACCGAGCAAGGGACCCGAGAGCGAATCAACTTCTTCAATGATGGCTTTCGCCGGCGGTCCAGACTCGGACGGTGGCGCGATAGAGACGAAGGCGCCGTAGCAGTCGATGACGGCGTTTAGGGGAAGACGACATCCAGCCAAGAACGATTGACGTCCGCCCGAGCAAAAACCGATTGACGCGACTTTGAGGTTCGAGATGGTGAGCGACTGCAAGTGCGCCATCGCGCCCGCGACGTCACCGACGAGTCGCTCGTCGGGCACGCCGCCCAAGCTTCGCGCCGTCGCGGCCGCGTCGTCAGGGCTCGCGCCCGGTGCTTCTCGGTGATAAAGATTGGGCATCAACGCGGCGATACCGTTGGCCGCAAAGTTTCGCGCGATCCCTTTTGTCGCCTCGTCGTACCCGGGCATGTGATGGATGACAACGATGGAGCCACAGCGTTCGACGTCAGTGGGCGTGGCGAGATACGCCTCGATTTCGTCACCGCCGTAACCCTTCATCGTGATCGTGTCGGCACGCAGATTGTGCGTCATGGTCGTCCTTTCGCTGCACTTCTGGCCACCAGTTACTTCTACCCCTCGGCGACCATCGAATTTCTCTCCGAGGTACCGGTGAAGTAGGCGATGCCGCCAGAGACGAGTAACAAGAGTCCCGAGGTCGAGAGTGCCAGGTTGAGTCCGTGGGTGAACGCACCGTACGCGGCGTTCACCACCTTCTTGATGATGACTTTTATCGCCGCACTACTTTGGCCGCTCTGCTGGGCTGCTTGTTCGTTGACCTGTCCGGTGATGACGGCCGTGATGATCTGCTGGCGGTACGCCGCCGGGATGCCGAGTTGGATGAGTCGCAGGGTCAGGTTCACCGTCAGTTGAGCGTTCACGATTGATCCGAGTATCGCCACTCCCGTCACCGCACCAAGCTCTCGGGCGGTGTTGATGGTCGAGGCGGCCATGCCGGAGTTAGCCGCGGGAATGCTGATGAGGGCCGTTGCGTTAATTGGCACGACGATGATGCCAAAGCCCACGCCCGCGAGCCCCATCGTCCAGCCAAGCGTTGAAAGTCCAGCCGTTGGGCTGATGACGGCGTCGGTGAGCAACACGCCAACGCCCGCGAGTAGACATCCAACAGTCATGGGCACACGCGATCCCACGCGACCCACCCATCGTCCGGCAAAGAGTGAGGCGAGGACCATTCCGGCGAGCAGCGGCAAGAAGTCGAGGGCCAGGGTGTAGGGACCAACCAGCGCCACCACCTCGAGGTAGAGCGCGACGAAGAAGAAAATGGAAAAGATCGCGAAGTAGCTCGTAAAGGCAATCGTCGTCGAACCCGCGAACGCGCGATTTCGAATCCACTTGACGTTCAACATTGGGTACTTGGTTCGAGACTCCACGATGAAGTACGCGACGAATGAAATGAAGGAGATTGCGTAGAGCGTCAGCACCGAATTCGATCGGTATCCCCACGACTCGCCCGAGATCGTGGCGAAGGTCGCCAATCCCAGTGCCACGGTCGCAAGAATGAATCCGTAGCCGTCGAGGCGTCGACGAATCTCGTTCACACTCTCGGGCAGCGCGATTGCGGCCACAACAAGTACGAGCGCGCCGAAAAAGAAGTTGAACCAGAAGACCGCGCGCCACGACCACAGACCCACGAGTACGCCACCAATGACGGGACCCAGGGCGAGCGCGAGACCTGATACCGCCGCCCACGCGCCGAGCGCTCGGGCTCTCGCCTTCTTGTCGGGATAGATGTGTCGGATCATTGACAGGGTGCTCGGCTCGGAACCGGCAGCGCCCACGCCCATGATCACTCGTCCGATAATCAACGCCGAGGGCGACGTGGCGAACGCACACACGAGTGAACCCGCGCAGAAGATAACGACGCCGATCAACATGATTTTCTTGCGGCCGAAGTTGTCGCCGAGAGAACCACAGATCAACATCAAACTGGCGAACGCGAGTGCGTAGCCGCCAACGACCCACTGCAACTGTGAGACGCCAGCGTGCAACTTTGCTTGCACGCTGGTCAGCACGGCGCTCGCGATGGTGTTGTCGAGGAAGGTGAGGAACAGAATCGCCAAGAGTGACGCAAAACTGAAGTGCGCCCTCAACTGATGGGCGACGGCGCTTCGTCGATCTTGCAGCGACCGAGCGATCAGCGACGCTGAGCCGTTGCGCTCGCTCATGTACTCCCTTCCAGGAATGTGCTCTCGGGCGTCGATGACCGACGCCCTTCACTGCTCCACGTACTGCTCACAAACTGCTTAGGTCACCTTGACACTCGAAGAGTGGATAGCGACACTTCGAGACGACGTCAGGTTTGCTGGCGCCGCCTACTCTGGCGAAAGCGGGCTACCTTGTGGCTTTGAAGACAATTCGAGCAACCGCGGAGTCACCACCAGTGATGTTGCCGACGCTGATGGCGCAGCTCTTAAGGTTCGAGGTTTTCGTGCCGCACGTGCCAGTACCGATTTTGCCCGTGATGACTTTGAAGTAGGTCTTTGGAAGTAGACCGGTGGCGCTAATAGTCGCGGGCTTCGCGGCGAGTGTGTTGCATCCGGCGGCGCCCGTAGCGGTCGCTAAGCACTCGACGACGTAGACCGAGTCTCCAGGCTTGAAGCCACTGCCCGTTACCTTGAGCGCTTCCTTGGTGTGCAGGTTGCTTGAAGGTGTCACGACAAGTTTTGGCTTGCTCGTCGCGTTCGCGCTGGCGATGCCTACGAGCCCACTCGAAAGTCCAGTAATCCCAACGATCGCGATGCTCAAACAGACGCGAAGTCCCCTACTCGAAACCATGCTGCCTCCCTACGTGCTCGGTATCGGCGAATATCGTAAGAACCGCGTCTCGAATCGATCCAGCATCAAGAACAAAAGCCCGTGGAATCACCGTCCGTCTCATAGTAGTCAGATGCTTCGAGAAGCAATCGCCATTCAAATTTGCATCTTTTAGCCACTTCTACGTGCTTTTCTGAGAATTTCTACGCCCAAGATCGTGCACGTCGTCACTACCTGTTTCGTGGTCCGTTTTGACTAGATCGCCACAGCGTGCACTAATGCTGCGTCGCTTGCACTACGACGAGTGATCGCTACGCAGTCGTTTTTGCTATTCGAAGAACCTTAAACTCTGTTAGTGCGAACAGTCAATGCACATCATGACAAACGAATCCCCAATAGCCAGCCTGTCTCAAGACGCCGAATGCATCTCGACGAGGAGATGAATTCGAGCAAAAGGAGTACTGGGTATGAAGAAGTGGTTCGTCGTCTCCTTCGTGTGCAGCCTCCTCACCATTGGTGTCGGCGCTCTTCCAAGTGCGTCGGCGAGTGTGGTCAGCACTAAAACGACAACCGCCATAGCACCCGCGGCGAAGGTGGCAATCGGCACGAGTGTAAATGTCTGTGCCAACGCGCCGGTGGGGTACGCGCACTGCAACGCGCTGCTTCGTGTCCCGGGCCCTGTCGCCATCAGCGGCGCCAACGCCGCAACCCCAGCGGCGGTGCTCGGTGTCAATGGTGCGTACTCTCCGGCGTATTTACGTTCCGCCTACAACGTGGGCTCACTTAGCAGCACCGGAAAAGACGGTGTTGGTCAGATTGTGGCGATCGTGGACGCGTACAACAACCCGCGTCTGCTGAGCGACATCGCGTACTACCGCAACTACTTCGACCTTCCCGCGTGCGCGGTTGGTACCGTGTCCCCGTCAGCGACAAGCTGCGTCATCCAGGTCGTCAATCAGAGCGGCGCGTCGTCGCCACTTCCCGCGGCGAGCACTAGCTGGGGTGTAGAACAAGCGATTGACGCCGAAATGGTGAGTGCGCTGTGTTCAAACTGTCAACTTCTCATCGTCGAAGCCAACACGGCATCTATGACCGACCTCGGCGCGTCTGTGAACACGGCGGTGCAACTTGGCGCGACCGTCGTGTCGAATAGTTACGGCGCCTCAGAGTTCGCTTCGGAGAATGACCTTTCTTTGAGCTCTTTCAATCACTCGGGCGTCCCCATCGTGGCGGCCGCGGGCGACAACGGGTACGGTGTCCAATTTCCAGCCGCGTCGCCCAACGTCGTCGCCGTGGGCGGAACCTCGTTGCTTCAGAACACCGCCTCTGGCACGCGCAACGGCTACGAAATCGCGTGGAACGGGACTGGATCGGGTTGCAGTCTCTACGAGGCCAAGCCCTCGTGGCAAC
>DAIQOO010000291.1:0-1230 GCA_036787845.1 Acidimicrobiales bacterium | reverse complement strand
CGGACCAGGAACGCTCTATGGGGCGATAGCGCGTCTCGAAGAGCGCGGACTCATCACTCCTACCCCGAGCCACGATCGCCGCCAGCCGTATCAGATCACCACGAGTGGTCGCGCCGCACTCGCAGAAGCCGTCCAGGAGATGCGCGCCTTGGCCAACGAAGGCGCGTCACGTTTAGAACGTGGCGACCTTTCAGCGTCCATTCGACCGCGTCGGGTCATCGTGGGGTTGGCGTGATGCGATCATCCAATCACTACCAAGGAATCCTGCGCTGGTACCCGAAAACATGGCGGGTGCGCTACGGCGAGGGTCTGACGGCACTGCTGGAGGACACGTACGGCGCCAAAGCGTTGTCGTGGAAACTCCGCAGCTCCCTAGCAAGAGCCGGACTAGTAGAACGAGCTCGAGAAGCAGGATTCGTTGCTGGCACATCGAGCGCCAACGATCGTTTGCGAGTCGGATCCCAACTTGTGCTGAGTGGTTGGGCCGTATTCATGGTGGTCGGCGCCATGTTCGCCAAGTTCACTGAGCACTACCGCGCCGCGACGCCGCTCGCGTCGCGCTCACTCGCCAACGCCAGTTACGGCGCGGTGCAGTGGGCCGGCGGCGTCGGAATGGTCGTCGTGGCGCTCGCCGGGTTCTTTGTCGTGCCGGTCATTGTTCGCCACCTTCGGCTGAATAGTTGGCGCAGCATTCGACGCCCGCTCCTATGTTGTGGCGTCGCCTTGGGCGTCGCGACGGTGCTGATCATCGCCACGGCCCTCAGAGCGCACTCACTGAGTCCTCACCAGCGCAACGCAGGATTCAACGCGTACGGAGCGTTGTTCTTGTTCTGTGGTGTCGCCGTGGTGATCGCATTGCTCACCGTCACTTCGAGCGCCATTTCGATCTCGCGACAATTGACGTTCTCGCGACGAACGCTGACGACTCTTTCGAACGCGGCGATTGCCCTGACCGTCGCGATGACCGTGATCGTCGCCGGCACGCTTGTTTGGTGGTTCAACGAAGCCTCGAACGCCCCGCACTTTCTCGCCAACAGCCTCGGCAGCGGACTCCCCTACACCTCCAACTCATTCCCCCCGACACTGGTGGTGGCGACAGCACTCATGATGTTCGGACTCGGCCTCGGCTACGTCGGCGTCGTGCGCGTCGTGGAGGGATTGCGCGCAGCGCAGCACGCAATCTCGAAGTAGCGAGGTTGCTGGCTCGCTACGCCCTTTGTAATTGACGAT
>DAIQOO010000134.1:0-4513 GCA_036787845.1 Acidimicrobiales bacterium | reverse complement strand
AGGACTGCAAACGGCGTAACTACATCACGACCAAAAACAAGATCAACGACCGTGAGCGCATTGAAATGAAGAAGTTCTGCCAGTGGGAGCGCAAGCACACCCTGCACAAAGAGACTCGCTAACGACCTCGTACTGCAAGTAGTGCTGCTACTCGGTGGTGTCCACGATGAGTACTGAGCACGCGGCACCGTGAGCGATGGAATTGGGCACGCTGCCGAGCACCCGACGAACGCCCTTCATGCCGCGATTTCCCACTACCACGAGGTCGGCACCAACGTCGCCGGCAAGTTTGATGACAACGTCCGCGGGGTCGCCCTTGGCGGAGTGGAGCACCGGCTCGAGGCCTTGTTTCTTGGCCACGAAGGAAAGAACTTGTAACAGTGCTTCAACGTCGCCCTCACTCGCGAGTCCCTTAAATTCACCTTCGGCTGTAGCGCTGTGCACCTTCGATTCGTACGCTGAGACAATATGCAAGGTGCCCGACGACATGTGCGCGATCTCTGCGGCGGCTTCAACGGCGCGGCGCGCGGTTGTTGAATCATCGGCCCCTACCAAGACAGTGTTGAACATTAGTGACACACTCCTCATTGTGGCGCTGGGACCAGCAATGTCAACGCCAATCCCCGCGCACTATTGCTAAAGACTAATGGCGCGTGGAGGGGCGATTCTTGTTACCCGGCCACCAGATCGGTCAATTGGTCCAATCGATCGACCATCGCCGTGGCGCCAATCTGCTCGAAGATGTCACGCGCTTCTTTGGCGACAGAGGCGTCAACGTGATCGGCGCCTAATACCCGTACCAGGTCGAGTTCACCCAGCGCCAAGTCCAACACGCTGTCGACGTTTCGCCACTGTTCGAACGCGTCGCTAAAGAGCTCCGCCGACTCGCTTGCTCGACCTTCGAGAGCGGCGAGGCCCGCCTCGGTAGTGCGGCGTTGCGCCGCCATGTAGCGGCCACGTAGTCGCTGCATGGCGCTCAGTGCGTCACGCACTTTGTCTTTTTCGCCCAGCCATACTGCTGCCCGTGCCGCCATGCTCATCGCTACGGGACTGTTGATACCCATCGGGTCGAGGTCGAGGGCTCTCTTCGCGTGGTGGTACGAGTCCGCGAAGTCTCCAAAAGCGAGTGACGCGAAGGCCAACGAGGTCAGGCGAGTGGTCTTCAAGGCGAGCTCGGCTCCATCTTCGTCGCCCGAGACGTCGACTTCTTGCAATGCGCGAGTGAGGAGATCATGAGCCCGTTCAGACTCACCACCCATTGCTGCGAGTATTGCCTCTAGTCCAAGTAGCCACTCTTCGTGCCTTTTGGAGAGCTCACGCTGGTGCAGCTCCGCGATTGCGGTACGAGTCTCTTGCCACAGTCCGAGGTAGAGCGACGTCTCTGCGATGTTGAGGAGGTTGGTGACTTCGATGCCACGGGCTCCGGCACGACGCGCGAACTCGACAGCTTCACTGGCTGTAGCGACCATGGCCCGCGGAGTGTCGGGCAGCATATAGAGGCTGAGTCCAGTTCGTGAGCGAGCTTGTTCCAGCAAGGCACCGGCCTCGTCGGCAATAGCTGCCATACCGCGCGCCAAGATGACCGCTTCGCGGTGTCGGCCGAGCGTAAACAACGCCAAAGATCGCGCGCCCAGCGCTTGGGCCAAGAGGGAACTGTCGTCGAGCTCTTCGGCGAGCGCGAGTGCTATTTCACTCCACTCAAGAGCGCGTGTTACGTCGCTCGTATGACACAAAACGTTGGAGATTGCGTTGGCCAGCACAGCACGCACCCTTGTATCACCAAGGTCCACGCGTTCGAAGGTCTTTTCGCAGCGGTCGACGGCATCGCTCGCGCGTCCAAGACTGGTGGTGGGCATTGCTGATTTGGCTATCGCCGCTCCCGCGGCGCTGACGTCGTGGAGTGACTCGTATATGGCGATTGCTTGCTCTAGGTAGTCAACGCACTCTTGAAGGTGTTGGAGGCGAGTTGCGGCTTCACTCGCGCGCTCGAGAAGTTCTGCCCGTTGGCGGTCGTCGGTCACAAGTTCAATGGCTTGGGAAAAGAACACGGCGGCTTGCTCTGGCGAACCGAGCGAGAGCGCGCGTTGGCCAGCCCGATCGAGCCATTCGAGGGCACGGGGTATCAGTTGGTCACTGTCGGGCTCTTCTGGGGTTGCTCGGTAGGCCTCGAGGTAATGCGCAGCGACGATGCCGGCTAACTCTTCATCATTCAACGACTCGGCGTAACGCGCGATGGAGAGGTGCTTTGCTCGGCGGTCTCGGCGCGCGAGTGTGCCTACGGCGACCTCGCGTATGACGCCTTGGACGAAGCCGTACTGCCCTCGCTCGGGAGATCGCGGATCGTTGTCGGCGAAGAGATACTCCTTGCGCACGAGGTCACGAAGTTCGCTCTCCAATTCCTCGGGGCTAGCCCCGTTCACCACGCGAAGACTCTCAATTGAAAAGGTGGTGCCCACTACGCCAGCGTCTTGCAGCAACGCACGTTGACGTGGCGGCAACGAGTCCAGCCGAGAGGCAATGAGAGCGTGCAGCGTTTCGGGCATGTCGAGCGTGCTGATGTCACCTTCGACGCGGTAGCCGTCATCGGATAGCACCAGCACACCACGGTCAACCAACATGCGAATGGTCTCAACGGCGTAGAGCGGTACGCCCTCGGCGCGCGCCAACACTTGATCGGACGCGTCGCTCGGTAGACCGTGGACGAATCCATCAAGCAACGCGCGCATCGCGCCTGAGGACAGTGGTTCGAGGTGCAACGAGGTGAAGTTTCTGAGTCCCGCTCCCCATGACGCGCGTCGTTCCATTAACTCCGGTCGGGAAAGGGTGATGATGAGTAGTGGAAAGTTTTTCGACCATTCGAGAATTGACTCGACAAAGTCGATAAGCCCGGCGTCAGCCCACTGGAGATCCTCGAAAACCAGCACCGTGAGACCCACCGAGGCGATGCTCTCAAAGAACTTGCGCCACGCCGAGAACAGTTCCTCGCGGTCGCTCAGTACCGCTTCGCTTAGTCCAAGTAGATGGGCGAGCCGAGGTTCAATCCATTTGCGTTCCTCTTCGTCCAAAACGAAACGGGACACACTCGCGCGAAGCTTCTCCAGCGCGGACCCGGTGTCCTCGGCGTCGAGAATGCCAGCACGCATGCGCACCATCTCACCGAGCGCGCCAAAGGTCACGCCTTCGCCGTAGGCGCGGGAGCGACCCTGGTGCCAGTAGACAGTGTCGGCCAAGCCGTCGACGTACTTAAGGAATTCCCAGGAGAGGCGACTCTTGCCGATGCCTGGGATTCCCGTGACGGACACTAAACGGGCTCTTTGTTCTCGTGCGGTGGCGTGCAAGAGATCCTTAATGAGTCGAATCTCTTCCTCTCGACCTACGAAGGGCGGTTCCAGCCGTTCACTTCGACCGAGCCCCTTGCGCTGTGCGACTACTCGAAGCGCTCGCCAGGCCTTGATCGTGAGCGCCTTGCCCTTTAGTTGCAGTGCACCTACTTCCTCGAAGGCGATGGCGCCTGACGCGGCGCGCCAGGTGGACTCGTCGACGAGCACGGTCCCGGGTTCGGCGACGCTTTGGACGCGGGACGCCGAATTCACGGTGTCGCCGAGCACCATGCCTTCGGAGACCTTCCCTATGGTGATGGCGACTTCACCTGTCACGACGCCCCCACGAGCTCGAAGTCCGCCTAAACTTGCGTCACTATCGAGTTCGGTGACCGACGCCACTAAGTCCAGTGCAGCTCGAACCGCTCGCTCCGCGTCGTCTTCGTTGGCGATTGGCGCGCCCCATACCGCCATGACGGCGTCGCCGATGAACTTTTCCACGGTGCCGCCGTAGCTATCAATAATCCGCTGGGCTCGTTCGAAGTACTGCGAAAGGAGCTCTCGAACGTGCTCGGGGTCTCGAGACTCGGCGAGCGGCGTGAATCCGACGAGGTCGACGAACATCACCGAGCACAAGCGTCGTTCCGCTATTGACTCGACATTGGTCCCTATCAGGGACGACGAGTCTCTCAGATTCGCGTCGCTCGATCTTGAGGATGCAATGACGCTCGACACGGCTGACCCGCAAGTCGCGCAAAAGGGCTTACCCTCGAGAATCTCGGCATCACACGAAGGGCACCGTGGTGCCACTCGCGCTCCGCAGTTCGCGCAGAAGGGCTTATCGCTAGGAGTATCCCCGTGGCACACGTCACATTGCATGATGGCCCTCCCTGGCTCGGCATTCTATGACGTTGAGACTCGGGGTTGTCCAGTTTTACTTTGTGATCAGTACTGTGCTTGAAGATCGGCTACGACCAAAGGGGCTATTCCTTCTTCGCAGAAGTTGCCCAGAGAAAGAGCAGCCCAGGCGTCACGTTATGATTCCTCGGCAGTTTTCTGTCCGGGTAGCGAGTGCCAATAGTGCTTCGTGGCGTGGATGGTAAGATTGATGTCCCTAGGGACACGCCCAATTCTTGGGCCGTGTTCGCAAAGGGCAGTGGCTCAATTGGTAGAGCACCGGTCTCCAAAACCGG
>DAIQOO010000031.1:11059-16267 GCA_036787845.1 Acidimicrobiales bacterium | reverse complement strand
CGAGCAAAGCCAGAGAATCGACGCGGCAATCTCAACGGGATCAATGAGTCGTCCAATTGGCTGTTGCGCCGCGAAGGTCTCGCCATTTTCGAGTCCGTACACCTGCGCCGACGCTTCGAGCAGGGCCGTGCGAGTGGAGCCGGGACTAATGGCGTTCGCCGTGACACCAAACTCGGCTAAGTCCATCGCGACGCCGCGGATCATTCCAACAACCGCGTGTTTCGCCGCGGAGTACGCCGCCAAGTGGCGTAGTCCAAGCGATCCCGCCGCTGAGGCGACCGCCACGATGCGACCATTCGCGCCCGGGCCGTTATCGATCAGCGTCGTCGCGGCAGCTTCGATGAGACGGCGCGTTCCAAGAACGTTGACCGACCACACTGCGTCCCACGCCGCGTCGCTGATCTGCCAGAGCGGTCCGCCGCCGGCCATGACCCCTGCGCACGCGACGACCACGTCGAGGCGACCAAAGTGGCGCGTCGCGGTCTCAACCGCGAGCGCCATGTCAGAAGCACTTCGAACGTCACCAACGAGACCCAACACTGCGTCACCGTGGCGAGCGACCACGGCGTCGAGGTCACTCGGTGTCGCGAGCGGATAGGGAACCTCAACGATGTCCCTGCAGCGGTCGACGGCGACGACGCGATAGTTGTCGTTGGCCAGCGCGTCAACCGTCGCGGCACCGATGCCGCGCGCGGCGCCCGTCACAATGGCGACGCGACTCATCCGCCAAGCCTTCGAAAGAAGTCCGGCAGCGCCACGACGTCCGTGCGATCGAGTTCCTTAATGTCGGACTTGCCTAGGCCGAGCAGCGTCACGTCGATGCCGCCGCGAAGAACGTCGAGCACGTTTTCCACGCCGGCTTGACCAGCTGCGGCGAGACCCCAGAGATACGCCCGTCCGATCATGACCGCGTTCGCGCCAAGGGCGAGCGCCTTGACGACGTCACTACCACGGCGCACTCCGCCGTCGAGCAGCACTTCAATCTGATCGCCCACCGCGTCAACGACTGCTGGCAACGCTCGAAGAGGCGCCGGCGTCCCGTCGAGGTTGTTGCCACCGTGATTCGATACCGACAGCGCGGTCGCGCCCAAGTCCACGACGCGCTTGGCGTCGTCGACGCGACTGACGCCCTTCACCATGAAGGGTCCGTCCCACTGTGCGCGCAGCCACGCCACGTCATCCCAGCTCGGCAGCGTGCTCTGCATCCACTCGTAGTAGGCGCCAAAGAACGTCGGGGGCTTCTCACCGGGCGCGGCCATGTTGGGCGTCGTCAGTGAGGGCATGTGACCAGTCTTGGCGAACGACCAAAACCACCTAGGTCGAGAGAGAACGTCGGGCGCGAGTTTGAGCGCGGTCGTTACGTTGATCTTGTCGGGGATGAAGGGACTGCCCCAGTCACGACCGCTCGCGAACGACCAGTCGAGCGTCAAGATGATTCCCTTCGCTCCCGCCGCCTTCGCGCGCTCAAGACGTTGCACCAAGGTGTCACGACTCCCCGACCAGTACAGCTGAAAGAAGACCTGGTCGTTCACTGCGCACACGTCTTCGATAGAGCGGCTCGCGAACGAACTCAGTCCCATTGCGACGCCGCGATTCGCGGCCGCACGCGCCACGGCAACCTCACCTTCGGGATGCACTGCCTGCACGCCCGTGGGCGAAATGATGACGGGCATGGAGATCGATTGGCCCATGATCGTCGTGGCCATCGAGCGCTCATTTGAAAGCCCCGCGACGTGCGGCGCGAAGCCCAACTGGTCAAAGGCCTGCAGGTTGTCGCTCGAAGAGAGACCCTTTTCTGACCCGGCGACGAGCGCTAGGTAAACGGACTTCGGCAGTCGTTTCTCGGCACGACGCTGCGCTACCGCCACTGTCTCGAACCACGCACCTGCCATTTATCCCCCGATGGAACTCACAGCGAGACTACCTGAGTGCCTTTTCGCTCAACGAGCGAACGCACTCAACGTCACCGGCACTCTCTTCGAATGATCGGGCGAGGACAGTGGCCGGATGGCGACGGCCTTAGTCGCGAGCGCTGTTTCACCGTGGCCGAACACACACTCGGGATCGGGGTCGGACATCTCAAGACCGGTAAAGAACTTCGCCGCCATGCAACCACCGCGACACGCGTCGAACGATCCACACGATCCACAGGCACCCGGGTTGCCCGGCTCACGAAGGGATCGAAAGAGTTCGCTGTTCGTCCACACGGCACCAAAGCCGTCGTCGCGCACGTTGCCAGCGCGGAACTCATCGTGGATCACAAAAGGACAGGCGTAGACGTCACCCACGGGATCGATGAGACAGACCACTCGTCCCGCCCCACAGAGATTCAGTCCCTCGAGCGACGTGCCCAGTGCCGACAGGTGGAAGAACGAGTCACCCGTGAGGACGTTCGGCCTCGCCAATAGCCACTTGTAGAGTCGTCGATTCTGTTCGAGCGTCGGGTGCAGATCGTTCCACACGTCAACCCCGCGCCCCGAGGGTCGAAGGCGGGTGAGGCGAAGTTCGGCGCCGTAAGATTTAGCCAGTGTTTCGAACGCGTCAAGTTGCTCGACGCTTTCACGCGTCATCACGACAGAGATTTTGAACTGTCCAAAGTTCGCGTCGCGCAGGTTATCCATTGCACGCCGTGCGGCATCGTAACTTCCAACCCCGCGGATCCGATCACTAGTCGCGGCGTCGACGCCGTCAATGGAGATCTGAATATCGAGATAGTCAATGCTCGCGAGTTTCTTGGCGGCCGCTCGATCGATTCGAGTTCCGTTCGTCGAGAACTTTACGCCCACGTGTTGGTTGACCGCGTGTTCGATCAATTCGAAGAAGTCGCGCCGAATCATTGGCTCGCCCCCACCAATGTTGACGTAGAAAATTTGCATCGCCGCAATCTCGTCAATGAGATCCTTCGCTTCACTCGTCGTGAGTTCACGCGGGTCGCGCCGTCCGGACGATGACAGACAGTGCGTGCACGCCAAATTGCAGGCGTACGTCAACTCCCACGTGAGACAGATTGGCGCGGCCAATCCTCGCTCAAAGCGATCGCGTAACGATGACTCAGCACCCATCGAGCAGCTCCGATCGCTGAAGTGACGCGAGCGCCGCTACGTATCGGTCGTGTTGATCTGGCGCGACGAGCGCGCTGATCGCCGTCTTGGCACAGTCGAACTCACCAAGGCGACGCACAAGTTCGACGAGTTCTCGCGACTTGAGAAAGACGAGGCGGCGATTGCCATGGTGGTACGCCAACGCGCCAAACGTTTCGTCACGTAGGGAGACTTGACGGCTGAGTTGCCAATACAGTGACGCGTCAAAGGCGTCAACGTTCGTGAGTGACACGACTTAGTAGACCCCACAGAGTCCGTCGATGGACACTTCCTCCACGAGCAACTCTTCAACCTCTTCGACGTCGACGGTCGTTTCCTCAATCAGCAGCGCTTCAGTTGTCACCGTTCCTCCTCGAACCACTACATTCTGCCTTCTCTAGAGGCAATGAGGTTACGCGTGACAGACTCCCCTCGTGGATCCTCTCTTGCCACTCGCACGTTCTCCCGTCGAAGCCCCGATTCCGCGCGGCACAAGAGTGACCTTGGACGAGCACGCCACGTTTCACGACCGCGACCTCGTGAGCGGTGGGAGTCCGTGGCGACTGCTTCGCCTACCGGGCGGCTCGAGGGCCGTTGCGGAGCGGTGGCAACGCGGCGGTGTGGTGCAAGTCGGCGAAGAACGATTCGCTCGCACGCTGGTCAACCAAGGACTCTTGCATCCCCACTTCGCCAGTCCACTCAACGTCGAGGACATCGACATCGTCATTCCCGTCTTCGAGGACACCTCGTCACTTGAGGCGCTGCTTGACCAGCTCGCGGGCTTTCACGTCACCGTCGTCAACGACGGATCTACAAATGCGAGAGAAGTAGCCAAATACGTAGAAGATGCCGGCGCGACACTTCTGCGACACGACGACAACCAGGGCCCAGCTCGTGCTCGAAATACCGGCGCGACGGCGTCATCAAGAGAACTCCTCTGGTTTCTCGACGCCGACCTCGTCATCGACAACGCGCGCGACGTCGCCCAACGTCTCCAAGCGGCGTTTGGCGATCCGCTCGTCGCCGTTCTCGCGCCACGGGTTCGGGGCGAAACGGGTCCCTCTTTTCGAGAACAGTTCGAAGAACGATTTAGTCCTTTGGACTTAGGAGATCGAAGCGGTCTCGTCGTGCCCGGAGGTGTTATCGGCTTCGTGCCAAGCGCGTGTCTGATGGTACGACGTAGCGCGTATGGCGACGGTTTTGATCCGGCGCTTCGCGTCGGTGAAGACGTCGACTTCGTGTGGCGTCTCAGCGACCAAGGCTGGCTGGTGCGCTACGACGCCGGCGTCATCGTGACCCATCACGCTCGGAGTTCGTGGGGCGGGTGGTGGCGCCAGCGCCAACGCTACGGCGCGTCGAGTGGTGAACTTGCGTCGCGCCACGGCGCGCGCCTCGCGCCACTTCGCTCCGACCCGTGGACGCTGCTCGCGTGGGTATTAGTTCTACTCGGTCAACCAGTTCTGGGGGCACGAATTACGAGAGCCGCACAACGCCACGCACGCGAGCAATTCTTTAGGGCCGCTGATGAACCCAACAAGGTAGCGAGCGACGTGGTCGCGCGCAACATGGCCCGAGCCGGTGGTCCACTGGCCAGGTCGCTCGTGCGTACCTTTGGCGCGGTATTGCTGTTGACGGCGCTCCATCCACGACTTCGTCGTCGCGCGCTCGTCGTCTTCGCCGTCGGCACGGCATGGCGTTGGCGCCGCCAGCGCTTCCACGTCGTCGATCTTCCACTCGCGGTCCTCGACGATCTCGCGTACGGCACTGGCGTCATGCAAGGCGCGTGGCGCGCGAAGTCACTTCGCTCCCTGGCCCCTCACGTCACCAAGTCCTCCATGGGAATTCGTGAAGTGATAGGGCTCGCGAAACCTTCCTCGAAGACCGACGGCGAAGTCACGGAGATGTAACGCTGAGCAGGTCTGATACCACTCTGGTATCATGTATTCATGGCTCTCACTGTCCGCACCGACGACGAACTGGAGCGCGCCTTGACCGCACTATCCAACGAAGAGGGCACCTCGCGCCAAGAGGTGATTCGCCGCGCGGTGCTTGATCGCTACGCACGAAGCACGCACCTTGATCGAGTCGCGAGCGCCACCGCGGAGATGCAAGACCGTTGGGCACACGT
>DAIQOO010000031.1:7490-10959 GCA_036787845.1 Acidimicrobiales bacterium | reverse complement strand
TGGCGTGGATTGGTACGACCGTGTTCTTACGCCTCAACGACCATGAACCATTCGTCGACGACGATGGAGCGTTCTCATTGGTGTGGAATATCGCCAGCGGTTCACTGGAACTCTCGGAAATTGCGCGACGTCTCGGTGTCCGAGCGACAACATAACTAAAATGCGTAGTCCGCGGGCCAGTAATTGTTGTTGTAGGCACTCCAGGTCCCGTAGTTGTTGTCGACGGCGATGGGATAATCAACGCCGAGTGACATCGCCGCTGACTTTATGTTGCTCACCACATGCTCGAAACTAAATTCAGGCGTGTGCACGCCCACAATCACCAGTCCGTAAGACTTGTAGCGGTTGTACCAGGCCTCGACGTGAGAATGAATCAGCCATTTCGATTCATGGTTTAGAAGCGGACTATTCCTCTGACGTTCTTGCCGGATTCGAGATCGTCGTAACCCTGCTGTACGTCATCGAGTGTGTACTCCTGGGTGATCAGGTCGTCAATGTGTAGTTTGCCTTCGTGGTGCAGTCGCAAGAGGCGAGGAACTTGGACCCGAGGGCTCTCCGAGCCAAAGACCGTCCCACGAATCTCTTGATTGAACATCGACAGTGAGAAGAGGTTCAACTCAACGGTCTGTTGACTGTAGGGCGCGATGGACGTGGCGACAATGACGCCGCCCTTGGCGGTGATGGAACGCGCTTGCTCGAGCAGCTCGCTGGTCAGCACACCAACAGTGATGATCACGACGTCGCAGTTCTTACCCATCGTCAGTTCCGGCAGAATCGTAAACGCAGCGTCCAGCGTCGAGCTACATCCGTGCGTCGCGCCGATCTTGAGCGCGCGGTCGATCTTCGATTGGTTGGTGTCGATGGCAATCACCGCGCGAGCGCCGGCGTGTACCGCGCCTTGAATAGCGCCTGAACCCACGCCACCGCAACCAATAACGGCCACCGTGTCGCCAGGCTTTGTGCCACCGCGATTCACCGCGGAACCAAAACCGGTTGCGATACCGCACGAGATCAACGCCGCGGCTCGAAGGTCGTACCAAGGTTCGATGCGAATGAGCGAGGCCTCGTGCACGACGATGTACTCAGAGAACGTACCGAGTTGACACATGCGGTTCAAATCGACCTCACCGAGGTGGTGGCGCCACGTGCCGTCAGAGATCATCGGGCCCACCAACGTGTGCGCGCCGAGGTCGCAGATGTACTGGCGCCCGGACGCGCAGTACTCGCATCGACCACACGAAGGAATAAAGGACACCGCGACGTGGTCGCCGGGCTTCAATGACGTAACGTTCTCGCCGACCGACTCAACGATGCCCGATCCCTCGTGTCCCCCAATGACGGGGTACATCGAAGGGCGTCCCGATAGCAACTCAATGAGTGACGCGTCGGGAACAAGGTCACCCGTGCGCAAGTGCTCATCGGAGTGACACATTCCCGCGAAGGCCATCTTGACCTTGACCTCGCTCGCGTGTGGCTCGTCGATCTCGATTGTCTCGGTGTGCCACTTACCTTGAAGTTCGCTGACGATTACGGCCTTGACCTGCATACGTTCCCCCATCATCGTGCACGGCTTTGCCGTAGTTCGTACAATAGTGAGTACGGCGAATGCGCGATATCTACATCTGGTCGGGTGCGTCGATGCCCAAAACGGAGAGCCCGAGATCGAGGGTCCTCTTCGTCAAATCACAGAGCGCCAGGCGCTCTTCGCGCAGGGGCCCCTCCACCGACAAGACCGGACAGACGTCGTAAAAGTAGGTGAAACGCTGTGCCAGGTCGAACAGATAGGTACAGAGTCGGTGCGGCTGCAGCGTCGCCAGCGACGTCGCGAAGGCTTCGGGCAGGACCAAGAGTCCTAGGGCCAACTCCCGCTCCGCGCTTGATTCAAGGGCGAAGTGCACCGGCGAAGGACTCCACGGTTCGCCTAGACGGCGAAAAATAGAGGAGAGTCGTGCGTGCGCGTACTGCAAGTAGGGTCCGGTGTCACCCTCGAAGGCGATCATTCGCTCTAGATCGAAGACGTAATCGTGCTGGCGCTCCGTCGAAAGGTCGGCGTACTTGATGGCGGCACGCGCGATCTGTGCGGCGAGTTGTCGCCTGGCTGTGCCGTCGAGGTCAGTGCCGCGCTCTTCGAGCGCGACGTAGGCGCGTTCGATCGCTTCGTCTAACAGCACGACGAGTTTCACCGTCTGGCCTTCGCGTGATTTAAACATCTTGCGATCGGGACCGAGCACGTTGCCAAAGACCACCTGTTCACAGCGCACCTCGTCGGGCAGCCAGCCGGCGAGTCGCGCCACCGCAAAGACCATCTCCAGATGTTGGGCCTGAGGAGCGCCCACTAAATACAGCATCTCGTCAGCGTGGAGATTCGTCACTCGATCGCGCAGTGCCGCTAAGTCCGTCGCGGCGTAACCGAACCCTTGGTCACGCTTTTGAATGATGAGCGGTAGTGGCTCGCCTTCGCGGTTTTGAAACCCGGCGGGAAACACGCAACGAGCGCCGTTACTCTCGACGAGAAGTCCGGCGTGATCGAGGTCGTGAACAACACCCTCGAGCATCTCGTTGTAGTGGGACTCTCCTACGACGTCACTCGGCTCGAGCGTGATGTCAAGCTTTTCGTAGACCTCGCTGAAATAGGTAATCGACTCGTTGACGAGCACGCGCCAGAGTCGAAGGGTCTCCGCGTCACCACTCTGCAACGCCACGACGCGCGCGCGACTGCGCTCTTTGAACGCGTCGTCAGCCTCGAACTTCGTTCGCGCCTGTTGATAAAAGGTACTGAGATCACGTATCGACAAGGTGGCGATAGCCTGATCTTCGCCGAGATCCAAAAGGTGTTCGATCAACATCCCAAAGGGCGTGCCCCAGTCGCCCACGTGATTACGGGCGATGACGTTATGACCGGCGTAGCGGTACATGCGAGCGAGCGCGTCGCCAATCACAGTCGAGCGCAGATGTCCCACGTGCATCTCTTTGGCAACGTTGGGCGACGAATAGTCGATGACGACACGACGTGGTTCACTCGCTTGCGAGAGTCCAAGTCGCGCGTCGAGGACCAGCGCGCGAAGCTGCGCTTCGATAAACGAAGGACGCAGCGTGATGTTCAAAAAACCCGGTCCGGCGATCTCTACCTCAGCGACGTCGTCAAGTCGCGCGGCCCGCAGAACTGCGTCGGCGACCTCTCGTGGAGGGCGTCCTAGCTGCTTCGCGAGCCCCATGACGCCGTTCGCCTGGTAGTCACCGCGATCCGACAGACGCAGCACAGGATCGGCGCCGGGCGCCACTTCTCCAAAGGCCTCGTTGAGTCGAGCGAGCAGTGTGTCGTAGGTGGAGGTCACGCGTCTAAGTCTCGCACCTGGCTTCACGACACGACGCAAATCTGCGAAATCAAGGTTCGAAAAACACGGCAGAATGGGTACATGACCTCTTCATTGAACTCCTTTAACACGAAGAGCTCCCTCGACGTTGAGGG
>DAIQOO010000031.1:3176-7390 GCA_036787845.1 Acidimicrobiales bacterium | reverse complement strand
ACGGGCGTTCCCGCCGTCGTGGACTTAGCGGCGATGCGCGACGCGATCGTTGCCCTCGGCGGTGAGGCGAAGAAGATCAACCCGTTGGTTCCAGTCGAGCTCGTCATCGACCATTCCGTCATCATCGAGCGATCGGGCACCGCCTCGAGCTTTGACGAGAACGTAGCGATCGAATACGAGAGGAACGTTGAGCGCTACACCTTTCTTAAGTGGGCGCAGAGCTCCTTCGAGCAGTTCCGCGTCGTGCCTCCGGGGATGGGCATCTGTCACCAAGTGAACCTCGAACACCTTGCCCAGGTGGTCTTCTCGCGCGAAAACCTCGCCTACTTCGACACCGTGGTCGGTACCGACTCACACACAACCATGGTGAACGGCCTTGGCGTGCTCGGCTGGGGCGTCGGGGGCATCGAAGCCGAAGCTGGCATGTTGGGTCAGCCCGCGTCGATGTTGATTCCTCCGGTAGTCGGCCTTCGACTCGTCGGCTCAACGCGCGAAGGCGTCACCGCTACCGACGTGGTGCTCACGATTACTCAGCTGCTGCGCGCGCACGGCGTCGTTGGAAAATTCGTCGAAGCCTTCGGTCCCGGTGTCAAGTCGCTGTCCATCGAGACGCGCGCGACAATTGGCAACATGTCGCCTGAGTACGGCGCGACGTGCACGATCTTTCCTATCGACCAAGTCACCCTCGACTACATGGCCTTCACCGGTCGCCCCGCGTCCCAGCTCGCGCTCGTCGAGGCGTACGCCAAGGCGCAAGGCGTCTGGCACCACGAGCACGCGCCCGAGCCGATCTTCTCCGAGTACGTGGAACTCAATCTCGCGAGCGTTGAACCAAGTCTCGCCGGACCGAAGCGTCCCCAAGACCGCGTGTCACTGTCGGGAGCGCGTGGCGCCTTTCGCGACGCGCTTGGTCGCGAGCCGTTAGAAGTTCAGGGTGTCGAAGCGGCGGAACATCTGCGCGACGGCGACATCACCGTCGCCGCGATCACGTCGTGCACGAACACCTCGAACCCCTCGGTGCTCGTCGCCGCGGGACTTGTCGCCAAGCGCGCGGTTGAGCGCGGACTACAGGTGAAGCCGTGGGTGAAGACTTCCCTCGCACCGGGAAGTCGCGTCGTCATGGATTATCTAGAGCGCGCCGAACTAGTCGAGCCCCTCGACAAATTGGGCTTCTACTTGGCGGGTTACGGCTGCACGACGTGTATCGGCAACACCGGACCGTTGCTCGAAGGCGTCTCAGAAGCCGTGAACGAACACGATCTCTCCGTTGTCTCGATTCTGTCGGGTAACCGCAACTTCGAAGGAAGGATCCACCCCGACGTCAAGCAGAACTTCCTCGCGAGTCCTCCCCTCGTCGTCGCCTACGCCCTCGCCGGCACAATCGACATCGACCTGAGCACAGAGCCACTCGGCACTGACACCAAAGGCGAGCCGGTCTTTCTCTCGGACCTGTGGCCAAGTGACGCAGAAGTCGCGGACGCGGTTCGCGCCTCGATTACCCCCGAGATGTTCAAGGTCCGTTACGCCAGCGCCTTTGGGGGCGACGAGCGCTGGCAGGGGGTGCCTTCGACGAATGAGCTCACCTACAACTGGGATCAAGCGTCGACCTACGTCAAGTTGCCGCCGTATTTCGAGGGACTCACCCAAGAGCCCGGCGAAGTCCACGACGTGCTTAACGCTCGGGTGCTGGCAAAGTTGGGCGACTCGGTGACGACTGACCACATCTCACCGGCTGGCAACATTCGCCCCAACGTGCCGGCGGGCCGTTACCTCGTCGACTGTGGCGTGCAGCCTCAAGACTTCAATAGCTACGGCACGCGCCGAGGCAACCACGAAGTCATGGTGCGCGGCACGTTCGCCAACATTCGTTTGCGCAACCAGATGGCGCCGGGCACCGAAGGCGGCGTCACCATCAAGTTGCCCGACGGCACGCCGATGTCGATCTTCGACGCGGCGATGGCCTACGCCAACGAAGCGACGCCACTCATCATTCTCGGCGGCAAAGAGTACGGCAGCGGGTCAAGCCGCGACTGGGCCGCGAAAGGCACGAAGTTGCTCGGCGTGCGCGCGGTACTGGTCGAGAGTTTTGAGCGGATCCACCGTTCGAACCTCGTTGGTATGGGCGTCTTGCCACTGCAGTTCTTGGACGGCGAATCCGCCGCGACCCACGGCCTTGACGGCACCGAGGTCTACTCGATCACGGGCCTCGACGCGCTCAACAACGGTGAGACCGTGCCCCGCGTGACGGTGCACGTCACGCAAGAGTCCGGTGATGAGTTTCACTTCGAGGTTCGTCTACGTATCGACACGCCAACCGAGGCGGAGTACTACCGACACGGCGGCGTGTTGAACTTCGTCTTGCGTCAACTCGCACTGTCCTAACTACGACAGCGTGATTGAAGCGTTGACGGCGACGTCAACGCTGGGGTAGAGCTTGAGCGTGCGCAGCGACTCGTCAAAAGAGTCTTCGAGGCTCTGGCGCACCTTGCCGTTCACGCGAGCTAGTGCGACGGAGACCTTGTCTTTCGTAAGGTCGCCGACCACTTGACTAAGAATCGTCATGCCCGTGTAGTCAATGTCAGCAATCGCGACTGCGTCGACGATGAGGTGCTTCGCGTTAGGATTCTTGCTCATCAATTGGTGCAACTGGCGACGAAAGATTCCCGCGTTGGCGAAGAAAATGGCGTTACCAAAGAGCACGACGAGCGCGTCATCGACAACCTCGGTGCCCGTCTCTTCGAGCGGCTCCCAACTCGTCGTCCCGGTACGCCGGCCCAGTTCGATCATCCGAGGACGCGCCGAACGCCAGGTCTGGTCGAGGATCGCGAGTCCTACTGCAATGGCGAGACCCTGTTCGACACCGACGAGAATGACGCCGAGCAGCGAAATCATGGCAAGGAGGAACTCCAGGCGGCTCGTGCGCCATATCCTTCGTAACTGACCAATCTTGATCAACCTCGCGGCGATAAAGAACAAGACGCCCGCCAGCGCCGCAAGGGGAATTGTGTGGGCATATCTCCCAAGGGGTGAGAGGAGGAGCGCGAGTATCGCCGCGCTCAGTCCAACGAGTTTCGTCTTTCCCCCCGCTACCCGTGACACCGTGGTGCGCGCCGGCGACGCGTTCACGGGAATGGCGCCCACGACGCCCGACAATACGTTCGCCAGTCCCACTCCCACGAAGTCTCGACTGATGTCTGATTCCACGCCCAACTCATCCGATGAGGTACGCGACGTCGCGGCCGTTTGGCTGAGGATCACTATGACGAGCGTCATCGCCGTCGTCACCACGACACCCCACTGGCTCCCCGAGAGCCAGTGCAGTCGCCACGACGGAAGTCCGACGGTTACGGCGCCGAGTTCACGGACGCCATGGTGCTGAAGTGACAACGAGACGTACAGAATTATCGCCACGGTAATAGCGCCGAGCGCCCAGGGTACGCGCGCGTTGATCTTCTCGCCAATCAGCAAAATGGCGAGCGTGCCCAACGCGAGTGCCAACGACCAGCCACTGACATGGTTGAGTTGATGCGACAGCGAACTCAAGCGTTGGATTGCGGACGTGCCCCCCGTAGGAACGCCGAGCGCGCTGGGCAGTTGATGCACGATGATGATGACGCCAATGCCGCCAAGAAAGCCCGTCACGATTGGTAGGGAGAGAAAGTCAGCGATCCAACCGAGCCGCAGGAGTCCCACCGCGAGCACCACAACACCCGTGACAACGGCCGTCATCGCGACGAGTTCGAGATACAGAGTGGACGACAGCGGGGCGAGCCGCAACAAGACCACGGCAAACAGCGGCGCGATTGTCGAGTCCGCGCCTACTGACATGATGGGATTCGAACCAACGACGACGAAGACGAGGGTCGCGGCGATGAAGGCGATCATGGCGGTGAAGGCCGGCACGCCAGCGAGCCGCGACGTGGCTAGTTGCTCGGGCACCGCGATTGCGAGCAGCGTGACGCCAGCCAAGAGTTGCCCGAAAGCATTCTCGCGCGTTACGCCAACGAATGTTTGACGAAGGCCGCGCGCTGGTTGGCGACGTCCAATAGGAGTACGCGACTTCTCACCCATCGCCGCCGAGCGTGCCATGAACACACCCTACGGCTATGAGCGTGTGGTAACTAACTCGTCGTTACGACGCGAAAGCCCTCGGCGAGCTTGCCCTTTTTCATTCCGGCGCGCTTGGCCGTGTCGCGCGACCACGACTTGAGCAT
>DAIQOO010000031.1:0-3076 GCA_036787845.1 Acidimicrobiales bacterium | reverse complement strand
GTGATCGGGATGACTCGCGCGAATGCGCTCGTAGTTGCGTTCAGGACTCTGGGTAATGACGAGGTCGGGCCGGTGAACACGAATGACCCGCGCAATTTCGCGACGTAACGCCAACGTCGCCTCGACTTGACCGTCGGGCCAACGAAGGAACGTCAGGTTCGTCACGCCTACTTCCTTCGCGGCGGCCGTCTGTTCAGCCTCGCGAATGGCGCTGCGCTCTTCACGAGTGTGCGTGGAGTCGTCGCCGCCCGCGTCACCGGAGGTGACGAGACAGTACGCCACGTCAACGCCGTGATTGGTCAGGTACGCAATGGTTCCCGCGGTACCGAAATCGACGTCGTCGGGGTGGGCAACCACTACAAGCGCCCGCTTGAGGGCGTCGTTGTAGGAGTAGACGGGTAGTGCTGTTTTGCTCATCGAGTGGAGTTTTCCATCGTCGGGTCCCAGTTCGCAAGATCTTTGAGGTGCGGGTCGTTCGAGAAGATCTCAACGATGGGACGCTTCAAATTCAATCGTCGCATGATGACCTCAGCGTCTATGGCTTGATTCCAGAGCAACAACGACACGACGACGCCGGTTGATCCCGCGCGAGCGGTGCGGCCCGAACGATGCAGGTAAGCCTTTTGGTCCTCTGGTGGGTCGAAGTGCATAACGCAGTCAACGCCGTCAATGTGCAGACCGCGCGCCGCGACGTCGGTGGCGACGAGTACGGGTAGCTTCTCGGCTTGAAAGTCCGCGAGTGCCTTTTCGCGTTGGCTCTGGCGAAGATCGCCATGAATAGCGGCGACATTCAGGCCCTCTTTTTGCAACTGCTCGACGAGTCGGTCCGCCCCGCGCTTGGTGCGACAGAAAATGAGCGTCTTGTCGAACGATTTGCAGATCGTGGCCGCAACCTTCACGCGGTCCATCTGGTGAACTTGCAAAAAGTGGTGCACCATTCGTGACACCGTTTGGGTGTCGCTCGCGACTTCGTGAAAGACCGGATCAGTGAGGTAACGCTTCACCAATCGGTCGATGGCGCCATCGAGTGTCGCCGAGAAGAGCAAGGTCTGGTGGGGGTGCGTCGCGATGCGCCGCAGTACCCACTCGACTTGGGGCATGAAGCCCATGTCGGCCATGCGGTCGGCTTCGTCGAGAACCAGGACGTCGAGGTTCTCAACGTTCACCTCGCCACGGTCTCCGAGGTCAATGAGGCGTCCGGGTGTGGCGATGATGACGTCGCAACCTTTTCTCAGTGACTTGATCTGACGTTCAATGTCCGCGCCGCCATAGACGGCGGCGACGTGTAGTCCGAGTGCCGCGCCAAGGGGCTTGAGCACTTCGTACACCTGGACGGCGAGCTCGCGCGTTGGCAGCAACACCAGCCCACGGGGTCGAGCCGGCTGGCCGGTAACGACGGGCAACGTTTCGTTGGCGGCGATGCGTTGCAGCATCGGAAGACCGAAACCCAGGGTCTTACCCGAGCCGGTCTTCGCCTTGCCGCAGACGTCTCGACCCGCCAACGCGTCACTAATGGTCATGGCTTGAATCGGAAAGGCCGTCGTGATGCCTTGGGCAGTCAAGACGGCTACTAGTTCGGGCGACACGTTGAGGTCGGCAAACGATTTATTGGTGGTGTACGAGTCCTCGCTATGCGCGACGGATTCGACAGTTTTACTACTCACTTAAACACGGGTCATTTCTCGGTTGGACCCGTAACCGGCGTACGTATAAGTGGGCCCGAGCCCATTTCCTCGAGCTCCCCCTCAGTCTACGTGAAGTATCGCCACATTCATTCGCAGTTGAAGGACGCGACCTAGGTGACAATCGTTCCGACACGTAGAGCCACAACCTGGATTCTCTTCACCGAATCATGACCTCTGTCGTTGGAGGTGCCCGTCGGGGATATCGCACGTAAAAACGAGAACAATTCATCGTTGAACGTATAAAAAGAGGACCTTCGTCCTTAGTGACGGCTCCCTAGGATGATCACGCGATCGTTGAGGTATTCTGGCGACCTGAGCGGGCCGAGGAAGTACGTGAACAATTCCAGCGTCGAAGGGTCCACCAAGGGGCGATTTGATAGTCGGCCACTCCTGGTCTTTTGGGAGATGACAAAGGCGTGCCAGTTGGCCTGCTTTCACTGTCGAGCCGACGCGCAACTCACTGGAGGTGACGATGAGTTGTCGACACGTGAGGGACTGAAGCTCATCGATTCCCTGGCGGGACTCGGTAGACCTCGTCCGATTCTCATTCTCACCGGCGGCGACTGTCTCATGCGTGACGACATTGTCGAGTTGGCCGCCTACGCCAATTCGCTCAACGTACCGGTGGCGATTGCGCCCTCGGTCACGCCAAAGTTGACGTCGTCGACACTTACGGCACTGCGTGAAGCGGGGGTAAAAAGTGCCTCACTGAGCTTGGACGGATCGAACGCCTCGACGCACGACGCGGTGCGCGGAATAGTCGGCCACTTCGATGCAACGATTCGTGCAATTGGCAACCTTCGAGCGCACGGATTCACGACGCAGATCAACACGACCGTCATGGCATCGAACGTTCTTGAACTGGCCGACGTTGCGAAGCTGTTGCACGAACAAAAGGTCGACGTGTGGGAGGTATTTTTCCTCATTACGACGGGGCGCGGTGCCGAGGTCGAAGCCACGTCGGCGAAGGTGAATGAGGAAGTGTGCCACTTTCTTGTCGACGCGTCACGATACGGCTTCACCGTGCGTACCGTCGAGGCCCCGTTCTTTCGTCGCGTCGCCTTCGATCGCCATCACAACGATTATGAAGCCCACGGTGAAGGGATCGACTCGACGTACGAGTTTCTGCGCTCGCGACTGGTCGAAGTACTTGGGCCGAGCACGGCGCCAATACGTGCTCCCAGCGCGGCCACTCGAGACGGCAAAGGGATCATCTTTGTGGCGGCCAACGGTGATATCTATCCTTCGGGTTTTCTACCCATTGCGCTCGGTAACGTCCGTGACGCCAGTTTGATCGAGGTTTACCGGGAGCATGATCTCTTGCGCGAAATACGCGCCGCGCACTTCGTTGGACCCTGCAATCACTGTGAGCACTCTGATCTGTGCGGCGG
>DAIQOO010000133.1:2756-4584 GCA_036787845.1 Acidimicrobiales bacterium | reverse complement strand
TCCTGACCTACGCATTACGAATGCGTTGCTCTACCGACTGAGCTACCCAGGCGCAGAGAGAAATATTAGCCCATTAGCCATCGACGTCTCTCGGCGGAACTCAAAACTCCATTAACGAGAACATGAGATCGTGGAGCAATAAGGTCTCGTCGAGCGTCGTCGAAAGACGGCGATTGGCTTCGGCGACGGCGTCAATCGCGCGTAGCGAAGCCCCCACTCGATAGTCGCTCCTGGTGTCACCTTCGAGACTGGACTCGAGGTTCTCGAAGAGTCGCTCGCGGTACACACCGGTCAACGCGCTAAATCCAAATCGCAGCTCGTCCAGACGAAAACGGCGCAGCTCGCGCTTGAACTGCGCTTCGACGTCGCGGCGACTCGTCACCGCACGTAGCCCCATTTCGCGCGCGTCACTGACGCGCCTGGCCATCTCTTCTTCTTGGAGTTGTTGCAGAGGCGTCATCGCTTCGTCAAGCGACGCCGATATCTCTTGGGCGACGACCGCGGACGCCGCGGGCGTGCCACTCAGTCGATCGGGCACGCTGCGCCACGCGGCGACGCGAGAGCTCAGAGCGACGTCACGCACCAGTACGCGGGCCCGACGAAGATTCCCGTTCGCCGCCCCCGCGGCGTTGCGCGCAACCTCCTCGCTGGCACCCTCATTGACGAGGATGCTCACTAAATCGTCCTCGCTAAGAGCGCGCAGCTTCACCTCTACACATCTCGAGACGATCGTGGCGAGCTCGGGCGATATCTCTTCTGCACTCAACAAGAAGATGGTGCGAGGGGGTGGCTCTTCGAGTGACTTTAGAAGCGCGGGCGCGCTCGGCGAGGCGCCCGTCGTCGTTAACTCCACGTCTTCGATGATCACAATCTGGTACCCAGATCCGAGCGGCCGACGCCTCGACACTCGCTCGGCTTCACGAATCTCTTCCATACGCCACGCCACGCCCGATCGTTCGGCAAAGTTTACGTCGGGGTCTTGCTCGGCCAACACCAATCGGCAGATCTCGCACTCGCCACATCCGTTGTCGGCGCACTGCAACGCCGCGGCAAAGGAGACCAGCGCGTCGTGCACGCTCGAACCACCAGGGCCGCTGAAGAGGTACGCGTGCACGGGGTTGATGACGTGCTGGCGAAGTGAGGCGACACAACGGTCTTGGCCAACGAGGCGGCGAAAGACGTCGTTCATGTCACCAGGGTAATTCGCCCACTCGCTCATCGATCGCGAGCGCGACGTCGTCTTCACTCATCGATCCATCCAAAACGATCCACTCGTGTTCTCTTGCTAACTCGAGGTAACCCTCACGCACGCGTTGGTGGAACGTGAGATCTTCAGCTTCGAATCGGTCCTTCGCGTCGTGGGCGCGGCGCTCGTTCACCACCTCGAGCGAGATGTCGAGCAGGATCGTCTGTGTTGGTAGACACGAGCCAATGGCGAGCTCGCTCGCCGCGCGAAGTAGCGCAAGATCGACCCCGCGGCCGTACCCCTGATACGCGAGGGTCGAGGCGTAGAAACGATCGCTCACGACCGAGCGCCCAGCGCGAAGGGCCGGTTCGATGACGCTGCGCACGTGGTGTGAACGATCGGTCAGCATCATGAGTGCTTCGGTCGACGGGTCCATGGGCGTCGCGGCGTCCAGCACCCAGTGACGTAACTGCGCACCCAGTGGGGTGTCGCCCGGCTCGAAGGTGAAGAGCGCGTCGTGAGCCGCGGCGACACGTCTCGCTTGGGTGCTCTTGCCACTGACGTCGATACCTTCAAAGACGAGAAACACGCCTCGTGAGCTCACGCTTCGTCCTCGATTCGTGCGCTCTTGAGTAACTCGGC
>DAIQOO010000133.1:0-2656 GCA_036787845.1 Acidimicrobiales bacterium | reverse complement strand
ACAGACTTCTTCGCGCTCTTTCGAACATGCGTCGAGGGTTCGGCGTTTCGTCGTTCTGCGAGTAACTCACAGGCCCGGTCCAAGGTGATCGTTTCTGGCGTGTCGCCAATGCGTAGGGTCGCGTTCGTCTCACCGTCGGTGACGTAGAGACCAAATCGCCCGCTTCGAACGACAACTTCGCGCTTGGTCACTGGATCCTCGCCTAATTCAGCCAGGGGACGAGCGGCGCTGCGACGTCCCCGCAGCTTCGCCTGAGCGAAGAGCGCCAACGCGCCCTCTAAGTCCACGCTGAAGATCTGCGCTTCGTTTTCCAGCGAACGTGTCTCTTTGCCCCACGTGAGATAGGGACCGTAGCGCCCGTTCTGGGCGAGGATCTCGCCGCCGTCGGGGTGTTCTCCTACGCGGCGCGGCAACGACAGCAACTGCTTCGCGTCGGCGAGGGTGAGGGTCTCGGGCGACATCGTAGAGAGCAAGGATGACGTCTTGGGCTTCACTTTGGGGTCGGTGACTTCACCGACCTGCACGTAGGGGCCGTACCTTCCGGCCTTTAGATAGATAGTCTCGCCGTCGCCGTCTTGTCCCAACGCACGGTCGTTGCTCGGCGCCGCGAGCAACGCCAAGGCGTGCTCGACGCTGAGTGAGTCGGGCTCGGTCGCTTCAGGGATCGAGACGCGGTCGTCACCGTGCACGAGGTAGGGCCCGTAACGCCCTGAGCGCACCGAGACCGCGACGCCGTCGGGCGCCACGCCCAAGGGCAATGAGTTAATCGCGGCGAAGTCGAACTCGTGCTCGGCGTGGGTCGTGTGCTGGAGACCGAGTTTGGCGAATTCAGTGGTCGCCGTGTCGTCACCGAAGTAGAACTTGCGCAACCACGGCTCGAGTTCCTGGCGACCCTCGGCGATCTCGTCGAGTTGATCTTCCATCGCGGCCGTGAACTGATAGTCGACGAGATCGGCAAAATAAAACTCGAGCAGGTTCACCACGGCGAAGGCCCGAAACGTTGGCACGAGCGACTTGCCTTTTTTCCACACGTAGCCCCGTCGGTCGATGGTCTTCATCACCGAGGCGTAGGTCGAGGGACGTCCAATGCCTAAATCCTCGAGCTTCTTGATCAGTGTCGCTTCAGAGAAGCGATCGGGCGGCTGGGTGTCGTGGGCCTTCGCTTGGGCATCGTCAACGGGAACGTCGGCGCCTTCGCTCAAGCTCGGCAGTAGGCGCTCCTGGTCGGCGAGTTCAGCTTCTGGATCGTCAGTGCCCTCGACGTAGGCGCGACGAAAACCCGCGAACTCGATGCGCAGCCCCGAGGCGCTAAAGGTCACTGCGACGTCGTCACTGAACCCGGTGATGTTCGAAAGCGTGCCCGAAAGGCGGACCTTGTCTTGCGTGAGGCGGGCGTCGACCATCTGTGAGGCGATCGTTCGCTTCCAGATCAAGTCGTAGACCGCGCGTTCGTCGCCGTTCAGTTGCGACTGTGCTTCGTCGAGCGTGCGAAACGACTCGCCGGCGGGGCGGATTGCCTCGTGTGCCTCTTGAGCGTTCTTCACTTTGCGGTCGTAGCGACGCGGCTTGTCGGACACGTAGTCGTCACCAAACATTGTCGCCGCGTGAGCGCGCGCGGCGTTGATCGCCTCGTCAGAGAGCGTCGTTGAGTCGGTGCGCATGTACGTGATCCAACCCTGCTCGTAGAGTCGCTGCGCGGCGCGCATCGTGCGCTCGGGATCGAAGCGGAGCTTGCGACTCGCTTCAATCTGGAGTGACGAGGTCATGAACGGCGCCTGTGGGCGTTGCGTACGAGGCGTCGAAGTGATCGAGTCGACGTGCAAACTCTTGCCAGCGAGTGCGTCCGCGATAGAAAGCGCCGCTGGTTCACTCAACACTTCGAGTGAACCCTTCGCCTCGAGTTGTCCCTGAGCGTCAAAGTTTTTGCCCGTCGCGAGCGACGCGCCATTCAGGGTCTCGAGCGTCGATTCGAACGTTGAATCGTGTGCGCGCAAGGTCGCCGTCACGTCGAACCAGGTGGCGGAACGAAACGCCATACGCTCACGCTCGCGCTCGCACACCAAGCGGATCGCGACCGACTGCACGCGTCCGGCCGATCGCGCCTTGTCGACGGCGCGCCAGAGCACTGGTGACACCTCGTAGCCCACCAAGCGATCGAGGAACCGGCGGCCTTCCTGAGCGTCGACGAGTCGAAGATCGAGGTCTCGGGTCTCCGAAACAGCCTTCGAGATAGCGCTCGGCGTGATCTCGTGAAAAACCATTCGCTTGACGGGGACCTTTGGATTCAGCACCTCTTGGAGGTGCCACGCGATCGCTTCGCCCTCTCGGTCTTCGTCGGTAGCGAGGTAGAGCTCGTCGACTTCCTTCAGGGCGGCCTTGAGCTCGGCGACAATCTTCTTGCGGTCTTGCGAGACCACGTAGACCGGCTTGAAGTGGTCATTGACGTTGATGCCGAGGCGCGCCCACTTCTCACCCTTCACCGAGGCGGGGATATCCGCGGCGCTTTGGGGCAAGTCTCGAATGTGGCCAATGGAGGGCTTGACGATGTAGTCGGGTCCGAGCATTCCTTGAATGCGCGTCGCCTTGGCGATGGACTCAACGATGACGAGTGCCTTAGCCACGCTCACCACCTCTCAGGAATCTCACGGCGTGACAC
>DAIQOO010000290.1:0-1259 GCA_036787845.1 Acidimicrobiales bacterium | reverse complement strand
CACATCTTGATGGCGGAGCTAACGAATCACGCGAAGGCCCCTACGCCCGTCAGACTAGGCCTCATTTTAGGCCTCATATTTCCCCAACACCACAAGACCAGACCGACACAGAACAACACGTTTTCTTGAAATCAAACGACATGCGCAACGAGACCGACACACGACAACCGATGGAAAGTTTCTCTTAATCAACAGGTTCCGGATTCAAGTCCCGGCCGGCGCACCAAGTCTTTGTATTAGTTCGGTTCCTATTTGACAAAAGACCTTCGGGACCTGCTTTACGGAACTTCGATCCCTCGAGACGCCCGGACGTGACAAGACGGCCATGGATTGGGAAATCGGGGCCTCTGGACTGACCTCGCTACTCGTTCGCATACGAGACGAGTACACCAAGGTACCGAATTACATCACCGAAAATGGTGCAGCGTTCGATGATTACGTCGATCCCAATGGTCAAGTTCTTGACCACAATCGAGTTGCGTACTTGCAAGAGCACATCTCGGCGGTGCATGACGCGATTGCCGCCGGTGTCAACGTGCAGGGGTATTTCGTGTGGAGTCTGCTCGATAACTTTGAATGGGCCTTTGGTTACTCAAGACGATTCGGCATTGTGTGGGTCGATTTTCCGTCGGGCAGTCGACTCGCCAAAGAGAGTTTCCGCTGGTACCGCGACACGATTCAATCGAACTCGGTAGAGTACGCGACCTCTGTTGGTAACGGCTGAGATCGTGACCCACAGCTCGCCTCGTCGCCCTTTGTATCCCTGACCCCAGGGGCACGTGGCGACGTTCAACGATTCGCCGGTCCACGAGACGCCCGGACCGGCGAATCGTTGTCGCCGGCTCTTCGCCTTACGAGCGCCAAGGTCGACAATCTGATAGACAGACAATGCCGATGCCCGAAGGGGCACGGCGATAAAAAACGCCCACGCCTCAGCACCGATGGGCTCCACGCAAGGGGGACGCTTTGGCAACTCAACTTCGACAGGTCGCCGCCAACACTAGAACGGCGCTCGTCACGTCCGTGGTTATGGCGACGTTCGTGGTGTCGCTCGGCGTCGCGGTGCCAGGTAGTGGCGCCGCGGGCAACAGTGCTTTTTGCAAGACCATGTTGACCTATAAGCCGGTGAGTCCGCCGACGAAGGTAACGACCGCCAACTACCACCTCTGGGCGAAGGCGTACCTTCCCCTCTTCAAAAAGTTGGCCTCGGAAGCACCGAGCGCCAAGACGAAGAGTGCGCTCAACGAATTGGTCACTAT
>DAIQOO010000132.1:2607-4603 GCA_036787845.1 Acidimicrobiales bacterium | reverse complement strand
CGCCGCGGAATTGAGTGACACCCGATCGGCGCCTGATTCGATGATGCGCGAGGCGTCGTCCACTGAACGCACGCCGCCGCCGACCGTGAAGGGAATCTCCAGCACGTCGGCAACCTGTGCGACGATCGAAGTCATCGTGGCCGCGTTCTCAGGAGTCGCCGCGATATCGAGAAAGACGAGTTCGTCGGCGCCCCCGTCGCTGTAGAACTGCGCGAGCTCCACGGGGTCACCGACGTCGCGCAGCCCGACGAAACTGACGCCCTTGACGACGCGCCCGTTCGCCACGTCGAGGCACGGGATTAGACGAGCGAGAGGCATTGATCTAAGAATTCAAGTCCGGCCGGACCGCTCTTCTCAGGGTGAAACTGGACCCCTAGAAACGCGTCGCGACGAACGGCAACGACGACATTGTCGACGATGGCGATTGCGTCCTCCGATCGAACAGCGTAGGAGTGCGCGAAGTAGAACGCCTCTCCCCAAGGTTCGACCAACGACCAGCCGAGCCGTGGCACTCGTCCGTCACGTAGACGGACGACGTCCCCGTTCAACAACCCGAGACAGTCGACGCCGCCGTCTTCTGTACTCGAGATCATCGCGAGCTGCATCCCCAAGCAGATACCCAGCGTCGCTCGACCCCGTGTGAAGCGTCGGCGAAGAGCGTCGTCGGCGCCGGTCTCCTTCAAGTGCGCCATTGCGCTGCGCGCTGAGCCAACTCCGGGCAGGATAACGAAGGGCGCTTCAACAATTGCGTCGACGTCATTGGTCACGACACTCGTACGGCCAAGGTGCGAGAGCGCTGCACGAACGGACCGGGTGTTCCCCGCGCCGTAGTCGACGACGACGACGTCACTCACAACGAGCCCTTCGTCGAACGCACGAGCGAGCCGCTCTTCGTCAGCGCCTGGGCTAACGCCCGACCAACAGCTTTGAAAGATGCTTCGGCGACGTGGTGAGCGTTTTCACCCGTCGCCGTGACGTGCAACGTGATGCGCGCGGTCTGGACCAGTGACTCGAAGGCGTGCGCCACCATGCCCTCGTCAGGCGTCACCGATATCGCCGCGGTCGCGCGACCCGAAAGATCGACGACGGCGTGCGCCAGAGCTTCATCCATTGGCACTCGCGCTTCGCCGTATCGCGTCAGCCCTTTACGGTCACCCAGTGCGATATCGAGCGCTTCGCCAAAGGTGCGCATCATGTCTTCGACGGTGTGGTGATCGCCGGTTTCGAGATCTCCGACGCCCTCTAAGCGAAGGTCCATGCCTGCGTGAAAGGCCAACTGTTGGAGCATGTGGTCGTAAAAACCCGCGCCAGTCTTGACGTAAACCCGACCTTCACCCGGCACGCGAAGTCGAACGCTCAACAGCGTTTCGCCGGTGTTGCGCTCGTAGCGAAGTGCTTGGGGCGACATGGGCTTATCTAGGAGAACGGAACAAAGCGCGTCGAGAAGGAAGTTGTTGTCGAGCTCGTCGCGCACACTGACGCGAAGCCCACCAGGGTAGGCCCGCGTCACCGCCCCGTAGGGCAAGAGCTGGTCGACGAGTTTCTGTGGTTCGTCCATGGGAATGAACAGAAAGTTCGTGTACGAGCGCAGCGGCGTGAGACCAAGGGTGCTCAACTCTTTGGAAAGTCGATCACGCTCCGCCAGAGCAGAGGAGATATCGAGTGGCGTCGACAGCGCCGTTAGCGCCAGCGCGGCCGAGAGTGATGACACCGACAGCGGCGCTTGACGCGACGCAATAACGCTCGTCATCTCCGGGGTCGCTAACGCGTACCCCACGCGTGCGCCCGCGAGTCCGTACGCCTTGGAAAAGGTTCGTAGGACAATTGCTCCCGACGCCAGACGATCCAGTGCGTCGACCCCGGCGTACTGGGCGTACGCCTCGTCGATCACGAGTTGGCCCGATACGTCGGGAATGTCGGGTAGTTCACCGGTTGGATTGTTCGGTCGACAGACGAAGACCAAATCGGCTTTGGTTGGATCGTCAGTGATCGTCGC
>DAIQOO010000132.1:0-2507 GCA_036787845.1 Acidimicrobiales bacterium | reverse complement strand
GCGATGACGTCAGTTGAGGGAGGCCATTGATAAGCCTCGAGCGCTTCGGGTTTCATCGTCGAGCCGTCGCCTTGTGCGCGCTCATGCCTTCGAGTTCAGCCAGCGCTTCGATAGTGGGGGCCAATCGCTCGAGCCCTTCCTTCGTCACGCGTTGCACCGTGACCGTTTTCATGAAGGCTTCGAGTCCGAGTCCGCCCGTCGACTTTGCCCATCCTCCGGTTGGGAGCACGTGGTTACCGCCCGTGGCGTAGTCGCCAGCGGGAACTGGTGAATACGGACCAACGAACACAGCGCCCGCGTTTCGAATTCGTCCGGCCAATGATTCAGCCCGTTCACCGAGCAACGCGACGTGCTCCGCGGCGTAACCTTCGATCTCTTCGAGTGCCGCCTCGAGGTCGTCGCCTACGCGCACTACGTAGCCCCTTGAATCGGGACCGTGTTCCATCTGCGCCGCAATCTCTTGGGCGATCAGTGCCTCGTCGACGCCAGCGTCGGCGACGACGACGATCTCACTAGGTCCGGCCGGTAAGTCGATGGCGACGTCACGGCTGACGAGCAGTTTCGCGGTATTCACCGCGCCGCTGCCGGGCCCGAAGATCTTGTCGACGGGCGTGATTGACTCTGTGCCATAGGCCATCGCGGCGATGGCTTGAGCCCCGCCAATGGCCCACACTTCGTCGATACTCAACAGTGCGGCGGTCGCGGCGACTGCCGCGGCCCCGTTGGGAGGCGTGCACACGACAATGCGCTCGACACCAGCGACCTGTGCGGGCACACCACTCATGATGAGTGAGGAGACGAGCCCCCTGGGAACGTAGATACCAACAGAACGGATCGGCGTCCAGCGACGTTCCAACGTCACGCCTGGCGAGACTTCCATCATGAGGTCCGCGGGACGTTGAGCCGCGTGCCACGTGCGAACAGCGTCCGCGGCGGCCAGCACCGCGGCCGTAGGAATGTCACCGTAGGCAACGGCGCGTTCAGGCTTGTCGGCGGTCGTGGCGTCAAAGAGTCGCGACCACTCCGCGACGGCCACGTCGCCACGTGCGCGAACGTCATTGACGATCTCTTCGATCGTGAACTTCCGCTTCGTCTTTACGCTCGAACTCACGGCACCATCCGTTCTACGGGCAACGTGATGATCGAACTCGCGCCAGCCGCTTCCAGCTTTGGTAACAGTGACCAGATATCGGCCGCGGGCACGAGTGCGTGCACCGCCACGACGCCCGGCGTCGCGAGGTCCATTATCGTGGGCGAGCCCGCCGTGGGTAACACGGCCGTCACTTCCGCGAGTCGGTCTTTCGAGACGTTGCACAAGAGGTAGCGGTTCGCCCGAGCGTTGATGACCGATCCCAACACCGTCGTCAATGTGCGACGAGCTTCGAAGTCCTTGGAGTTGAGGCGCCCGACGAGCACCGCCTCGGACTCAAAGAGCACGCCAATCGACCGCAGTCCATTAGTGCGCAGCGTGCTGCCAGTAGAGACCAGGTCGATGATGGCGTCGGCGAGTCCGAGTTTCGGCGAAATCTCGACCGAACCAGCGACCGTCACAATTTCTGCGCTAACGCCTCGCTCGGCGAGAGCCTTCGCGGCGATGTGCGGGTGCGACGTCGCCACGCGACGACCCTCGAGATCCTCGATTCGCGTAGCCGAGTCTTCACTCGACACGGCCGCCTGCAGAGAACACGCGCCAAAGCCGAGTCGCAAGAGAACTTCAACGCTGCACTCACGCTCGTACACCAAGTCGAGCCCGGTGATGCCACAGTCCACGACACCGTCTTGGACGTACTCGGGCACGTCGTCCGCGCGTACGAATAAGAGGTCAATGTCGGCGTTCAAACAGTGCGCCTGTAGGACCCGCTCGCCGGGCTCTTGGGGCGAGACGCCACTCGCTTCTAAGAGTGACCATGATGGTTCGCGCAGTCGTCCCTTCGAGGGAAGGGCCATGGTGAGCCGCCGGGTCATTTGCGGACTTGTTTCAAGACGACCCGGTAACCACCTTCGCCGTGATGTAACCACTGCGCGACTCTGGTCACCGTGGCCGTCGAGGCGCCGGTACGTCGCGAGATCTCCTGGTAGGGCACGCCCTCGTCGACGAGGCGGGCCACCTGTAAACGTTGTCCCATCGCGTCAAGTTCGGTCGCCGTACACAGGTCGCGCATGAACGCCGCGACCGTGTCGGGGTCCCGTAATCGGGTAAAGGCTTGAACGAGTTCATCGAAACGTGGTGCGGTCTCGGGACTCGCTTCGGCTGGGACTACTTTTCCACTGGTCATAGTCATATGGTAGTATGCTAGTTCGCTACTATGCAAATCATCCCCGCCCTCGATCTCCTCGGCAACGACGCCGTTCGCCTCGAACAAGGGGATTTCAACCGTATTCTCTTCCGCCAGCCGATCGAAGAGTTCATGGAACGCCTGGTCGCCACCGGACCGGCGTTGATCCACGTGGTCGATCTGGAGGGCGCTCGGGACGGTGCCCTCCGCCCCGAGGTCATTGCCCGGTGT
>DAIQOO010000289.1:0-1264 GCA_036787845.1 Acidimicrobiales bacterium | reverse complement strand
GCGTGTGTCACCTCGACACCTGTCCCGTTGGAATCGCGACCCAGAACCCCAAGCTCCGTGAACGCTTCACCGGCAAGCCCGAGTTCGTTGAAAACTTCTTCGAATTCATTGCGCAAGAGGTGCGTGAGTACTTAGCGCTATTAGGCGCGCGCACGCTCGATGAGTTAATCGGCGACGTGTCGAAATTGAGCGTGACGGCGCTCGATGACCCAACCAGTGACCTCGATTTGAGTGCGTTGCTGGTGCTGGTAGAGCCCGACCAACGGCGCCAGAGCATCAAACAAGACCACGGCCTCGACGGCGCTCTTGACTGGGCGTTTCTCAGTGACGCGGTGCAGGCAGCGTCAAAGGGAGTTTCGTATGGTTACGTGACCAAAGTGCGCAACGTGAATCGTGCCGTTGGCACGCTGACCGGCAGTGCCATTACGCGCGCCTTAGGTGCGCGCACGCTCGCGGACGATCTCATCCAAATTCACCTCGAAGGATCGGCAGGACAGAGCCTGGGAGCATTCATTCCAGCGGGCGTGACGCTTCGACTGAGTGGCGACACGAATGACTACGCCGGCAAGGGTCTCTCGGGTGGGCGCATCATTATTCGACCCGACGCCGAGGCGACCTTCTCGAGCGATGAGAACATCATCGCGGGCAACGTCATTGGCTATGGTGCAACCAGCGGTGAGATCTTCATCTCAGGGGTCGTGGGCGAGCGCTGCGGCGTGAGGAACTCTGGCGCGACGATCATCGTCGAAGGTACTGGCGATCACGCCTGTGAGTACATGACGGGCGGGTACGTCGTCATTCTGGGCAACGTTGGTCGCAACCTCGCCGCCGGTATGTCGGGTGGCACGTTGTACCTCTACGACCCGCTCGTCAAGGTGCACGACTTCCTCAGCGCCGGCGTGTACGAAATCGAACTGTTGGAGTCAGAAGACGACGAGCGAGTGCACGCCCTGCTCGAACGATTCCACGAGGAGACGGGTTCGAAGAAGGCCGCGCGACTATTGCGCGACTGGCGAAGTGAGCGCATGAACTTCGTTCGCATCGAAACCTCTGAGTACCAGCGAATTCGAGACGAGGTCAAGGGTGGGTAAGATCACCGGGTTTCTAGAGTTTCCTCGCCAAGGTCCGAGTTATCGGCCGGTGGAGGTTCGTCTGCGCGACTGGCGAGAGGTCTTCGAACCCCAAAGCGACGAAGACATCGCGCACCAAGGTGCGCGATGCATGGACTGTGGGATTGCGTTTTGCATGCAGGGCTGTCCCTTAG
>DAIQOO010000288.1:0-1264 GCA_036787845.1 Acidimicrobiales bacterium | reverse complement strand
GCGTGTGTCACCTCGACACCTGTCCCGTTGGAATCGCGACCCAGAACCCCAAGCTTCGCGAACGATTCACCGGCAAGCCCGAGTTCGTTGAGAACTTCTTCGAATTCATTGCGCAAGAGGTGCGTGAGTACTTGGCGCTATTGGGCGCGCGCACGCTCGATGAGTTAATCGGCGACGTGTCGAAGTTGAGCGTGACGGCACTCGATGACCCAACGAGTGATCTCGATCTGAGTGCGTTGCTGGTGTTGGTCAAGCCCGACCAACGGCGTCAGAGCATCAAGCAAGACCACGGCCTCGACGGCGCGCTTGACTGGGCGTTTCTCAGTGACGCGGTGCTGGCGGCGTCGAAGGGAACCTCGTACAGCTACGTGACCAAGGTGCACAACGTCAATCGTGCCGTCGGCACGCTGACCGGCAGTGCTATTACGCGCAGCTTGGGTGCGCGAACACTGAGCGACGATCTCATCCAAATTCACCTCGAGGGATCGGCGGGACAGAGTTTGGGAGCATTCATTCCAGCGGGCGTGACGCTTCGACTCAGTGGCGACACGAACGACTACGCCGGCAAGGGTCTCTCGGGTGGGCGCATCATTATTCGACCCGACGACGAAGCGACCTTCGCGAGCGATGAAAACATCATTGCGGGCAACGTCATTGGCTACGGTGCCACCAGCGGTGAGATCTTCATCTCCGGGGTAGTGGGTGAGCGCTGCGGCGTGAGGAACTCTGGCGCGACGATCATCGTCGAAGGTACTGGCGATCACGCCTGTGAGTACATGACGGGCGGGTACGTCGTCATTCTGGGCAACGTTGGTCGCAACCTCGCTGCGGGAATGTCGGGTGGCACGCTGTACCTCTACGACCCGTTCGTCAAAGTGCATGACTTCCTCAGCGCCGGCGTCTACGAAATCGAACTGTTGGAGTCGGAAGACGACCAGCGGGTGCGCGTCCTGCTCGAACGCTTTCACGAGGAAACGGGTTCGAAGAAGGCCGCGCGACTCTTGCGCGACTGGCGAAGTGAGCGAATGAACTTCGTGCGCATTGAAACCTCTGAGTACCAACGAATTCGAGACGAGGCCAAGGGTGGGTAAGACCACCGGTTTTCTAGAGTTTCCTCGCCAAGGTCCAAGTTATCGGTCGGTGGAGCTTCGTCTTCGCGACTGGCGAGAGGTCTACGAACCTCAAACCGACGAAGACATCGCGCACCAGGGTGCGCGATGCATGGACTGTGGGATTGCGTTTTGCATGCAGGGCTGTCCCTTAG
>DAIQOO010000131.1:1935-4630 GCA_036787845.1 Acidimicrobiales bacterium | reverse complement strand
CCAGGTACCCAACGTCTTTGACAAGACGAAAGGCGCTTGGTTCGTTGATTCGATTCGTGTGGACACTCACGATCTTCTGTGGAGCCAAACTCGCTCCACCAACAGCACAACCCATCCCTCGCAGCTCCACGAACTTTCCCTCTCGAAGATCACGTGCTGAGGGCTACGAGTCTCAGCACGTGATGTTGAAAACTGTCGTCGCCTAGGCAAGAAACTCATTGCCTCGTTTATCAATTGCCCCTTCTCGCACGAGTGAGATCGAGAGAGAACTGACGCGAATCATTGGCGACGTTCGTGATTGCAAACTCGGTCTTGACTGACGGACCTTGGAGCGGCTCCGATCTGTCAAGCACGGTGAAAGTTCATGAAAGTGATCTACAAGGTATAAAGGTGGCTGTGACTTCAAGTTCGATCTTGGTTGTTGTCTTGCTGCTCATCGTTCTGGCCGGCTTGCTCACTCCCGTTTGGATGACGCTCTATCGACGTCACGTTTCTCAAACCCCGAACTGGCTCAAACGAATTGGCTCCATTGTTAGAACAATCAACAGCTTCGTGTTCGTTACCTCGTTCATCCTCATTCTGGCAACAGTCATTTACTTGGCCGCCACCACGAAATAGAAACTCAAACAGCCCGAGAACGTAAGTAAGCCGACTCGGGGGTATCCATCTAACCGGAGTTGAAAGCAGCTCCGGGGCGGTTTCGAGGTTTGCCGGGGTATGTACCTAAGCCCTGAACTCCTGGGGTGCCTAGGGTGCCTAGGGATCGAGTGTGTCGTCTACGAGGTTTCTAACTGAAAAGATTCCACTGAGAAAACGCAAATCCTCAACCAGTTACAACTTCTTGCATCCCAAGGAGCAGAGAGACGCGGTGGCCACCCAGCAAGTCAACCCGACGACGCAAGGTCGTCTTCATTGATTCCCCCCCGTTAGGCCCGGCACGAAGGGGTGGACTTGGAAGTACTTGCACACTTGCAGCCTCGACTTGAGGGTGAAGACGGTTGTGCTGTGCGGGACGGAGACTCGTAACGAAGTCACATAGGGACACGCGCGATAGTTGTTATTGCTAACGAAGTCGATGAGAAACGATACAACGCCACCCTTCGCCTTCAGATCAACGGTGGGAATGGCTTTGCCGGAGAGCCACCCTCCGATGTACGAGTTGAGAGTGTGAGCCGCGGTGAGCACCGCGCCGTTCCACTGATTGATTCCGCGCACCGACGGATAGCCCGACAAGGTGCACGCGTGAGCGCTGGCGTTTCGTAAACGAACTATCCACCCAGCGCTCACCGCGGCGCCATTGGCTTCGAGGCCCGAGACACGCAACTGCGCCGCGTTGCACCTGGGCAGTCCCACGGCGACCTCACTAGCTGGGGTGCCATTCGACGTTCTGGTTGCGGGACGGTCGAAGGTCCCCGAGGCGAATATGGCAAGTACTCCGACGACCACGGTAAGCGCAACAAGACCGTAGCCAGTACGGCGGCGACGCGTCTTTCGACGTGCTTCTTTGATGAGGAGCTCTACAGAACCAGGGGTCTCGACCTGTTCAGACTGTCTCGTTGGAGTCATTGTCACGATCACTCCTTGCAACTGCCCTGAATGATACTATAAAAAGTAGTTCTATGCAACCACCAGAAGTCAACAGGGATTCGCGGTTTCCCCTCCACGAGCAGGTGGCTTCGGAGATCCGTCGGGCCATCGCCGAGGGCGAGGCCACTCAGGGCGAACGCCTCCCTTCGGCAGTAGACCTGGCTTTGGCGACGAAAGTGCTCTTGAGAAGTTGACGGTGTCATAAATACGTCAACGAGGTCGAGCTAAGGACGCCGACCTCGAGCCAGCACCGAAGTCATGACGCGTTTCGCCACCGTATCGCCCGGACCCGTCATCCGCCTTTGCACGTCCGCAAGCACCGAGCGTCGAATGTCGCTGTCCAAGGCACTAATGACCGGTCCGTACGGCGTCCCGAAGACGGAGCGAACCGCGTCAAGTACGCTCGGCCACTCCACTTCCAATTCTTCAACTCGTACTTCCACATCTTCGAATCCGGCGACGTCTAAAACACTTTCCACTTCGTCGGTGGTCATGCTGAGGATTGACGAGTCGTAGGCCCCGGGGAACGGTTCGGGCAAATGGTGGGCTCGCAGGGCGTCGCCGTAGATGATAAACGGCTCGAGTCGATGCGTTGACAACCACACAGCGACGCCGACCTTGCCACCGGAACGGAGTACTCGAAACATTTCTCGTGTTGCTCTCGATCGATCGGGGATGAAGGACAGCCCCTGTTGGCAGAGCGCCACGTCCACGGAAGCATCCGGTAATTCAAGTGCGGTCGCCGAGCACTCAAGTGTTTGTAACGTCACGTCACTGCCGGGAAAGCCAATGGGTACTTGGGCGAGCATCGCTGCGCTGACATCATTGGCGATCACCCGACTCCCCGCACCGACTCGTAGCGCAGCTGCGCGCGATACAACACCCGTGCCGGCGGCAATGTCAAGCACTGTCTGGCCTTCGGTCAGACCAACGAAATTGACCAGCAATTCGGCCCACGGACGAAAAATTGCCGGTTCTAAATACTCCCGATAATTTTCCGAAACGGAAGTTCCGAACAATGCCCCGTCTGCATCCATAGAAGAATTCTCCCACAAAGGGTTTCATTCTTATGAAAGGATTGGTCACCCTAAGAACAGGAGTGGCCATG
>DAIQOO010000131.1:0-1835 GCA_036787845.1 Acidimicrobiales bacterium | reverse complement strand
ATCGCAATAGGCTTCGCAATGCTATGCAGATCCGCCTGATTCGCCCCGACGAATGTGAAGTATTTGGAGAAATCACGTTGCGGGCATACCGAGATTTGATTGGAGGTGGGTCCCTCGGACCTTACGAAGACGAACTCCTCGATGTCTCTGCCCGCCAACTTGATTGTGAGGTGTACGTCGCGGTTGACAACAACGGAACTCTCGTGGGTGGCGTGACCTACGTCCCTGACCATGAGCGCACGATGAGCGAGTTTGAAGATCCCGAAGGGGCCGGAATTCGTATGCTCGCCGTGGATCCGCAATATCAAGGACAAGGCGTTGGTCGCGCCTTAGTAGAGACCTGCATTGCTCGCGCTCGCCTCCAACACCGTCGTCGCATAATCTTGCATTCGACACCCGTGATGACAATTGCCCAAACAATTTACAAACGACTCGGGTTTGAAACTTCTCCTGAATTGGATGTTTGGTTCCATGACGATCCTTACTCCACGAGCGAACCCCTGCATCTCATTGCCTACACCCTCTCGCTCTAAGTTGCTCTGGATAGTAGGTCCACGGTAATGCCGCAGAGGATTCACTTCCTATCCAAATCACCCGCGAATTGCGGCCGAGAGAACCCATATGTGTCAATATTCGCTAGCAACTGGGAAATGCGAATCTCGACACTTCTGGTGTGGGAGACCGACGTGACAGGAGTACAACCTCGCACTGGCGATTGGATTCAAGGCGACGACGTCTCCTCATCGAGCATTCGGTAACTGACTACATATGTAACAGTTACGTCAGGAATCCAAGGGCATTAGGTCAATCCTCCTAATCGAGATTGACGCCAAGAAGAAGCCAACGGCACCCACGCCAAATCCGAGTGCAGCAATCCAAAATGGTGCACTAAATCGATCAATGAAGATGACATGGCCAGCTCTAAGGAGCTGGACGACGCACAAGGCCAAAAATTGCAAACCCAACACCACGTACGCCTTCGCAAACAGGGACTTTTGCGCGGAGTCCTTGGCCTCCAATTGACATAGAAACCACCAACCGCCCGCCGCGAACAGCGCCGAGAGGGTTTCCAAGACCAGTTGGACATAGGTGCTAAAACCAGTCCCGCCCGGATAGCTTTGGCTCACATAGTTATAAGAACTTATTGCCGTCGAAAGCGCGAGCAACGCAAAGCCGCCGAATATCAATCGTCTCGATAATTGGTGCCTCGACATGGTCACAGTTGAAGCATACGAGTCGGCTCGAATCGAGAAGGCGCAGTTTTTGAATTGATGGTGTTGGAGACCCGACGTGACACGAATGCCACCTTGCATTGGCGACTGACTTCTAAGTCCAACGCGCTGGTGTCGGTGTCACGCCTTACCCCCGTGGCCTCTCTCCAGGTGGCAGCGCCCACCGGGCGTCGCACCCCACACCGAGGCACTTCCAGTGAGCAAGGCTGTCCGCCGTGCGGTCCACCTCACTGGCGTCAGTCGCGTAATCGCGCACTGGTGCGTGGTGGTGAGCGTGGCTCTGTCCAGTTTCTCGTTGCACGATGCCCATGGCCCTCCAATCGACGAGACAATCTAATACACACCCTAGGGTGCCCTTGCGGGCGCGCCGTGAATTGACTCCCCTAACAAACTTCATCTTCGCCAACAATCCGGAAAGAGATGTCGCACATCCGTCAATGCAAGCTTGCCTCTCAAAACTTTGCTGGTATTAGCGCCGCAATTGCCTTGGCGATTGCTAGGTAGCCGGCGTTAGTCGGATGAATGTTCGGGCCGAAGGGCGTCGGCGCACACATCCACGTGAATTTACACTCGTACTGGACGTTCGCCGTTGTGGCTTCCTTC
>DAIQOO010000130.1:0-4636 GCA_036787845.1 Acidimicrobiales bacterium | reverse complement strand
CGTAGTACTCCTTGGCGATATCGCTCGAGCGCTCGACCCACAGTCGCTTTACGACGTGACCCTTGATATCAAGACCAAGTATGTTGCCCGCGTGCTCTTTGACCTCGTCAACGTTGTTGGCGAGCTTCACGCCCCCTGCTTTTCCGCGTCCACCAACCTTCACCTGGGCCTTGACCACGACGGGATAGCCAACTCGCTCGGCGACTGCGACGGCTTCGGCGACAGTGTCGGCGACGTCACCTGGTGACACGGCGATGCCGTAACGCGCGAAGTACTGCTTGCCCTGATACTCAAAGAGGTCCATTCACTTCAACTTTCATTTCATTGGTGGACCTTCAACGCTCTGGCGCCTCAATCCCGGCAACATTCTCCAGGAGAATCTTATAGGCGAGAACAACGGCGACTTTGCGGCGAAGCCTCTGCAACGACACGGCACGTGTTCACGGGATCGCTGGTGCGAATCGATTCCAAAAGCCGTGAGTTGAGATAGAACCCAACGAAGCCTTCATCGTTAGAAGACCAGCGATACCTGCGACGGCACTAGAAGCCACCGCGTATGAGACTTACGGAATCTTCTTCTTGAGGACGGGGGCCATCTTCTTGACGACCGTGGCCTTCTTCTTGACGACCGTGGTCTTCTTCTTGAGGACGGGAGTCTTCTTCTTGACGACGGGGGTCTTCTTGACGGCAACAGTGGTCTTCGTAACGGCGAGAGTGGTCATCGTAACGGCGAGAGTTGTCTTCGTGACGACAACTGGGGCCTTTTTGACGACGACAACGGGGGCCTTCTTGACGGGCGCCTTTTTCACAGGACTCTGATCGCTGACTGTTGGAGGATTGCCTTTACTACCAATGGTCGTTACCGTGCTCTGGTTACCGACCGCTCCAATTTGTGTCTCGCTCATTACCAAGGGAACAAACACCCCAAAAAAGAGCGCGGCCGTTGCCACGATTGATACGGACTTAAGGCGATATTTAGAACCCATCCAACGCTCGTTCCCCTACCTCGTGGCCGTTACGCCTAGTTGCCACCAAAACCCTCACATCGCTCTATAGGAGATGAGGTTTATCACAGTACTTTCTGTTCCACTGGAATATCGGTCGCCGCCAATCCCGCCAATCCCGCCGCCCATCCGCCGAGCAGCCCTAGGAAGGTCAAATGCCAGTCGAAATCAAAGGCGCCCGCCACGGCCAAGCAGACGAGAGCGCCCACCGCGCACGAAGAAAGCGTGTCGACGCGTCGAACAACTCGTAGGAGGGCAGTAAACGCGAGGGCCAAAAGGGCGACGCCGACGAGTCCACCGTCAGCAGCTATCTGCAGGTATTCGTTATGCGCGAAATGCGCGACGGTGCCGTCAACTGCGTGAAAGTGCAGCAGTTGATCAGGACCCAGGCCAAGTATCGGAGCGGACTCGAACTGATGGATCGCGGCACTCCACTCAACAACGCGATCATTATTGCTCGGTGCTAGCGCCCGTAGTCCGATCTCTGAATGCAATAACAGTCCGGTTACAATCATGGCGGCAAGCATCACCACCACGACGACGATCTGGCGACGCGCAAAGGTCATCGAGACCGTCGATGGCATCCACACCATCGATATCGCGACGAGGGCCACTACCGCGATACCGAGCCACGGATCGGCGCCCTGTAGGGGCGACGTCGCGACGGCAACGACGCCAAGGACGGTGCCGGCAATGAGCGGTACGAGGAACACAAGGTACTGACGCCAAGGCACCAACGCGCACGCGCACACGAACGCCAGAAAAGCCCCGCGGCTCTGCGTCGCAATAAGTCCGCCAGCGCAAAGACACACTGCGACACGGGCCACCCAGGGGCGCGGCCCGCCCGCCAGCGCCATCAACAGACCCATCGCGAGAAATACTCCGGCGGCGTCGGCGTAGGTGAGTGTTGTCGAGAGTCGCCATAGATGTTGCGCCGGCATCGCCATGGGGTACCAGCGCCAGGTCAACCCCGCAAAACCAACGAGAGCTCCGGCGGCCCCTACGACACCTACGAAGAGCCCAGCCAGTTCCTTTTGGAGACGTGTCAGATTCCGGACCGTGACGAAGGCGGCGCCGAATCCAAGGATGCTCGCGCCGAGTGGAAGAAAACTACTCACCGGGCCCACGGTGGCGGCGCGAACGTACCACCAGAGCGCGAGCGCAACGAAACTCGCAACGACCATCCAACTCCAACGATCGTGGCGACGTTGCACGAGTTGCACCACAATGAACACGACGGAGACAGACGCGACGACTACCGCGTCTGGTTTCCAAAAGCCACCATCCCGCACCGCTTCGACCGCCATCAATCCCACGAGCGTCAACACGAGCCACGACGATTCTGTGCCAACTCGCGTGGTTGCCTCGCCTTGAGGCGAAGCCCGCACTTCGCGTGCCACGGTCTTCCTCGTGAAAATGTGCATCTCCTGCCCCTGCGTGCGGTGTGCCAGAGCCCTTCGAAACTTTTAACACGGATTGGCGGTCGTCACACTCGACTCGTCGATCTCGGCCGAGTCAACTACAGGCGACGGCGGAACTTCCTGCAACACCAGCACATCATGTCGGCCCAGTTGGGGCGCCGCAGATCCTAACTGTGATGCACTTCTCGACTATCGAGCGTCGCCTCAAGCCACGTTCCGATCTCGTCGAGGGACGCACCAGGGGTAAAGACCCGAGCGACACCGCCGGCTTCTAGGGTGGGAATATCGTCGTCGGGAATGATGCCGCCCACCACCAACAACACGTCCTCGCGGCCCTGACTCTTCAAGAGATCGACGACCCTCGGGACCAGTACGAGATGCGCGCCCGAAAGCAGCGACAGACCGAGTGCGTCGGCGTCTTCTTGAATCACGGCCTGGACGATCTGCTCGGGAGTTTGATGAAGGCCGGTGTAGACGACTTCGAATCCAGCGTCACGCAGCGTTCGAGCAATCACTTTGGCCCCCCGATCGTGGCCGTCAAGACCGGGCTTGGCGACTACGACTCGGTACGTGCGCTTCATCAGCACTTCAGCATAGGGGCCTCTCTCATAGGCAGAAATCTGCGCGCCGCTCGCTCCCGAGCCCGCTAAAAGCCGCGACTAGCGTTAAAGGTTGTGACTACCAACGTGGCGACTCAGCGTGGCACACTGCTTGCCCTGGTCTCGGCGATGCGACCACGACAGTGGATCAAAAATGGCCTCATCGTGGTAGCGCCGGCCGCGGCGGGCACGCTCTTGCACGCCAGCGTCTTTCGCCATACCGTCATCGCCTTTCTCGCGTTCTGTGCGACCGCTTCTGGGCTCTACGTGTTGAACGACCTGCGCGACGTCGAGGCTGATCGCGAGCACCCGACCAAGCGCTACCGGGCTATTGCGGCGGGCCAACTCTCGACACCTTTAGCGGCCAGCGCCTCAATCGTCTTGTTGATCGTTGGATTCTTGCTCTTGGTGGTGATTCCCCGTCCTCAGGATCTCCTTATCATCCTCGGTCTCTACGTCGTGATTTCACTGTCGTACATCTACTGGCTAAAGAACGTGGTAATCATCGAGCTCGGCGCCGTCGCCAGTGGCTACTTCCTACGCGCCTACGCCGGCGCCGCCGCCTCACATATCTTCGTCTCCTCGTGGTTCCTCGTCGTGGTCTCTTTTGGCGCGCTGTTCTTGGTGGTCGGCAAGCGCGACAGTGAACTCAAGAAGATTGGCGCGGGCACGACGCGAAAGGTGCTGAGCGAGTACACCCGCAACTTTCTCGATTCCGCGCTGACGCTGTGCGCCACGGTCGTCGTGACGGGGTACTGCCTTTGGGCCTTTGACACGGCCTCGACTGGTCTCTCGTCGAACCCCGACGGGGTCTTACCCGTGCGACTGAGCGTGGTACCGGTCGTCTTCGCGATGCTGTTCATCTTGCGCTCGGTGGAAGCGGGTAACGGCGCGACGCCCGAAGACCTCGTGCTGCACGACCACACCGTCCAAGCTCTCATCGTCGTGTGGGCGATTCTCATGGTCTTTGGCGTCTACCTGTGAGCGACGCGTCCCTCTCGGGATGGGGACGAACGAAGTTCGCCTTCTCGAGCGTGCATACGCCCCTCGACGAAGAGGACGTGATGAACGAATTCAAGTCGAACGCACACGTCATTGCCCGGGGCCTGGGACGAAGTTACGGCGACGCCGCCCAACTCAGCGGCGGCGTCGTGCTCGACAACCGCCAACTCGGTGGAATCGGCACCATTGACACGAGTGGCGTCGTGAACGTGGGCGCTGGCGTCTCGTTCGATGAGCTGCTCGCCTACGCGATTCCACAGGGCTGGTTCGTCCCCGTCACGCCCGGCACGCGTCAGGTCACGATGGGTGGCGCGATTGGTGCGGACGTGCACGGCAAGAACCACCACGTGGATGGATCCTTTGCGAATCACGTGCTTTCGATGCGACTCGTGACGCCCAGTGGCGCCTTCACGCTCTCGCCCACCGATGAACCCGCGCTCTTTTGGGCGACGATAGGCGCCATGGGACTGACGGGTGTCGTGACGTCACTCAACCTCAAGATGATCCCAATCGAAACCGACCACGTGCTCGTCGACACTGAACGTTTTGGTGACCTTGACGCCGTCATGTCCGCCATGAGCGAAGGTGACGACGACTACCGCTACTCCGT
>DAIQOO010000030.1:14148-16842 GCA_036787845.1 Acidimicrobiales bacterium | reverse complement strand
GGTCACCCTATGGCGGGTTCTGAGTTCTCTGGTCTGGCTGGCGCGCGCGCTGATCTTTTTCGTGGCTGTACGTGGGTTTTGACGCCCACCGAGGCGACCAAGCCCGAGACGTACGGGACGTTGCACGGTGTGTTACGTGAACTTGGCGCGAACGTCGTGGCCGTGAGCGCGAAAGACCACGACCGGTTGGTGGCGGTCGCGAGCCACGTGCCCCATTTGCTCGCGGGCGCTTTAATGAACGAGGCGAGTCGCGTTGCCGAGCAGGACGCGGTGTTGTTGCAACTTGCGGCCGGAGGATTTCGTGACATGACACGCATAGCTGCTGGGGACCCCAGTATTTGGCCCGACGTCCTCTTCGAAAACCGGGTTGCGATCAGCCAGTCGCTCTTAGCCATTGAGGAGCGACTGGCCGCACTCCGCGGCGCCCTCAACGACACTGATCACGAATTGATCGCCGCGGATCTCCTCAGTGCGGCGTCGGCGCGCCGCCGACTACCCGGTCGAGCACTCAATTCGGAAAATTTGGCGTACCTGCGGGTCGCGGTGAGTGACCAACCTGGCGAGTTGGCTGAGGTGACGAGGATGGCGTCGGAGATGTTGGTGAACATCTACGACCTCGAGATCGCCCATGGTATCGAAGGCAAGAGCGGCACACTGCTGCTCGCCATCGACGCGCGCCAGGCCGACGAGTTCACGTCGGCCCTCGTGGCGAAGGGCTACCAAGTAGGCCACGAGTGAGCGACCACGAACGCGTCGAACCCGCGAGACAGTTACGCGGAGCGATTCGAGTACCCGGCGACAAGAGTGCGTCGCACCGTGCCCTGATGATCAGCGCTTTGGCGCCCGGTCAGAGCTCGATCACGGGACTGTCTCTTGGAGAAGATGTTGCCTCAACGAGCGTCATCATCGAACAACTGGGCGCGACGCGTCACGTCGACGACGGCCTGGTGTTCATCACTGGTCCCGACGAGGGACTTCGGGCCAGTTCGTCGTCGCTCGACTGCGGCAACTCGGGCACGACGATGCGTCTGTTGAGTGGCGTCGTGAGTGGCATCCACGGCACTCATCACTTGATCGGCGACGCCTCCCTCTCGCGTCGTCCCATGGACCGCGTCGCGGCACCGCTCGAACTGATGGGCGCGCGCGTTGTTGGCAACGGCGACAACGTCACGCCACCACTCAGCATTGAGAGCCCCACGCAACTGCGAGGCATTGAGTATCGCGTGCCAGTGGTGAGTGCGCAGGTGAAGTCCGCGATCCTCTTCGCCGCTCTCTCGGCACAGGGCGACACGATCGTCACTGAGGACATTCGGACTCGCGGCACGACTGAGGACATGATGCGTGACGCCGGGGTCGAACTGGTGGTGCGCGACGTGGGACGCGGCCGACACGTCACGTTGTCGCCGAGCCGACCGCGGCGCCACGACTGGCACGTGCCCGGTGATCCGTCCCAGGCCGCCTTTTTCGCGGTGCTGGGAGCGATTCACCCCGACGCCACCCTCGAGGTGCTCAACCTCGACGCCGCGCCCGAGCGTGTGGGCTACGTGGGCGTACTCCAACGAATGGGCGCCGCCGTGCAACTGATCGACCACGGTTCATTCCATGCCCTGCAGACCCGCAGCTCTGATCTCGTAGCGACCGAGATTCACGCGAGCGAGATTCCCTCCGTTGACGAAGTGCCAGTGCTCGCCGTCGCGGCGAGCGCGGCGACGGGCGTGAGCGCGTTTCGCTCTATGAGTGAGCTCCGTCTCAAAGAGTCGGATCGATTCACCGGCTCCATGGTGTTAGCGCAAGGATTGGGATGTCGCGTCTGGGCCGAGGGCGATGATTTCTATATTGAAGGACTCGCGAGCGCGGCGAACTTCAGCGATTTTTCGTTTGCCGCTTCGCTTGATCACCGGATGGCGATGGCGGCCGCCGTGGCGGGCTGTGCCGGTAGTGGTTGCACCATCGACGGTGCGTCGACGGTGTCGACGAGCTACCCGCATTTTTTTCGCGACTTAGCGTTGTTGCGATGAGCGACCAGGTCATCGCGATTGACGGCCCGGCGGGTTCAGGTAAGTCGAGCGTGGCGCGCGCCCTCGCCTCCACGCTGGGTTGGTCGTTCCTCGACACGGGCGCGATGTACCGCGCAGTGACCGTCGAAGCGCTTCGTCGTGGGATTGACGTGCATGTCGAGGCGGCGATGGGCGAGCTCGCGAGAGACGTTGAGATCTCGACGCTGCCCAGAGTAATGGTGAACGGACGCGACGTCGAAGACGAGATTCGATCCGACGAGGTCAACGTCGCCGTCTCCGCGGTCGCCGCCAACGCGCTCGTTCGACGCCAAATGGTGCGCCGTCAACGAGAGTTCGCCGACGCCCAGCCACTCGGCACTGTCGTGGAGGGTCGCGACATCACGACCGTGGTGTTTCCTAACGCCACGCTCAAGGTGTTTCTCACCGCCTCTTTAGAAGAGCGCGCGCGTCGCCGCGGCGACGAGGGGGAGGCGTCGGTCGCTCGAAGGGACGACGCCGACATCACACGAGTAGCGTCGCCACTACGTCAGGCGGACGACGCGCTCGTGCTAGACACAACGGGGCGAAACGTTGACGACGCCGTTGAGGAGATAATCCAGTGGCTGAAGCACAAGACTTTGTCCTGAATCCGAAGAAGACGCTGACGTATCGAGTGTGCGCGGCGATCATCTCGGTC
>DAIQOO010000030.1:1853-14048 GCA_036787845.1 Acidimicrobiales bacterium | reverse complement strand
AGTGTTGCGTCGTGGTCAGGCGCTCGTGCTCTTTCCCGAGGGGACCCGAAAAGAAGGCGACGCGGTCGAACCATTACACGACGGAGCGATGTTCATCGCCTCAAGGACGGGCGCAATGGTGGTGCCAGTGGGGATCGCGGGCAGCGATCGCGCGATGCCGGTGGGGACCAAATTGCCGCGCTTTTCTAGGATTCACATCGTGGTCGGTGCGCCCATTTCGCCGCCCGTCGCGGAGGGGCGGGTGACGCGTTCTCAGATCGTGGCGAAAACTGAAGAACTGCGCAGTGAACTCGAAGCCGTGTACGCACGCAGTCGCGTGCGTCTCAGCTAGCTATCGCTCCCGCCACCAGGTACCAAAGACGACTCGGGCGTAACGAAAACCGAAGAGCCAGTTTTTACCTTTTTTCGTCGTTCCCGACGCCCTCGGGTACCAGACTGTCGGCACTTCACTTGCGCGCCAGCCCCTCTTCAAACAAGTAATGAGGAGTTCAGCCGTTTGGTACTGCTCTTGGGTGAGACGATCGACGACGTCGGCGAGCATCGTGACGCGAAGTGCTCGGTAGCCCGTTGAGGTATCGGTCAAGTGCGCGCCCGTCATGCGATTCATTACTACGGAGAAAAAGCGAACGCCGCTCTTTCGCACGATGTCCGAGGTCTTATCCTCACCCAACACGCGACTCGCCACGACGAAATCGGCTTGATCGCTGAGCAGCGGGGCCAAGATGAGGGGAATCTCTGAAGGGTCGTTCTGTCCGTCAGCGTCCAAGGTCACGACGTACTTCACGCCGTGGTCAATGCAGTAACGGTAGGTGACCTGGAGCGCGACGCCGTGGCCGAGATTGACGGGAAACTCGATCACTTTTACGCCGGGAAAGCTCCGTGCAATCTCGGCAGTTCGGTCGTCTCCACCGTCAACGACCACGAGGGTCGTGTAGGGCTCGTCGTTGATGTTCGCGGGCATCTTCTTCAACACGTCGCCGATGTTGCCCTCTTCTTCGTAGGCACAGATTGACGCGACGACCTCTTCGGGCTGGAAACCGGGGTAATCCTCATTACATCGCTCCATCGCTCTCGCAATGGCGAACGTGCGCAGTCGTGCGAGGCGACGCTTTTCGAGGTCAACGTTAGACATCAGAATTCCTTACAGGGACTTGGCTTGGGCGAAGACGCTGATCGCCATGGGTTCGAAATGTTCCAGCGACTCGCACGCGAACGTGGGATCGAGGGCCTTCTGGTCCCGGTGCTCAGCGAAGTTCTCCGCGAGTTCGTACCACGGCTGATCCATCCACTGTTCGCGGGTGGAGACGTCCATGCTGGGAAACGAGGTCACGGGTAAATACTAACCTTTTGCCCTTTTCAGTGCCTATCGACTGACGGCGGAAAGTACTTGCGCGGCGGTGAACTCTCGGTCGGCCTGCCCGTCGAAACTCGAGGTACGAGGGGTCTGCAGCGCGAGATCGACGAGAGCGGAAATACCCTTGAGCATCTCTCGAAGTTCTGGGGGAGGGGGAAAGTATTCGTCTTCGACGGTGACCGCGTTGACCGTCACGCCGTCCGTGGGATCGAGGGCGCGCAACACCTCATTCACGAGTGACTCGGGGGCTGAAGCGCCGGCCGTCACGGCGACCGTCCCTTCGAGATCGTCGGGTAACTCGAAGGCGCCGTTCACTCTCAGCACACGTGGACAACCCGCAGCCTCGGCGACTTTCGTGAGCGCGACGGTGTTGGATGAGTTGGCTGAGCCAATAACGATGACGGCATCGGCGCCCGTAGCGATCTCGCGCAACGCGGCCTGTCTATTCGTCGTGGCGAAACAGAGATCGCTGCGGTTGGGCATCCAGATTTCCGGGAACGTGACCTCGGCGTACTCTCGCAGGTCCTGCCACTCATCGAGGCTCAGCGTGGTTTGGCTCAACAGTGCGAAGGGCCCCTCGCGTCCAACAAGCGCGTCGATGTCCTCGGTCGACTGGATAAGGTGCACGGACTCGGGCGCGACCGCCATCGTGCCAACGGCCTCTTCGTGATGTTCGTGGCCCACGTAGAGCACGGTGTAGCCCTTTTTGGCCCTGACTTTCAGTTCGTGGTGCACTTTGGTCACGAGTGGGCACACCGCGTCAATGACCGTGCCGCCGGACTGGCGAGCGGCCTCGATTACTTCGGGTGGTGAACCGTGGGCACTCAACATCACCGGCGCACCGGGAGGAACGACGGCGACGTCGTTGATGAAGATGACGCCAAGGGACTTGAAGTACTCAACGACGAACTGGTTGTGAACGATCTCGTGATAGCAGAACACTGGCGGCTCAAAGACGCGCGTCATCCAGTCGAGTGCCTTGATGGCCTTTTCGACGCCAGCGCAGAACCCTCGAGGCGCCGCGAGCACAACTTTGTCAACTTTCACGCATTCAAGCCTAGTAACTGAAGATTTTTCCAAATGCCTAGGCTAGAGAGGTGTCCGGTGCCCGAATTTCCTCTATCTCACCGGATTCTCCGGCAGCGGGCGTTGATCTAGCGATCGGTGACGAGCTCGAGAGCGTGAATGGCAAAGAGCCCACCGACATCATCGAATACCAACAGTTGATCGATGGCGAGGTGGTGAACCTCGTCGTGCGCCGTGAGGGTGAATCTCTTTCGCGAAAGGTCACCGTCAAAAAGGTCGAAGGTGAACCGCTCGGCCTGAGTATCGACTCTGCGGTCTTTGACCGGATTCGCACGTGTGACAACCACTGCACTTTCTGCTTCATCTACCAACTACCCAAGGGAATGCGTCGCTCGCTCTACGTAAAGGACGACGATTTTCGCCTCTCGTTCCTTTACGGCAACTACACGACCCTCACGCGCTTCACGGAGTTCGATCTAGAGCGCGTCGTCGACGAGGGACTGTCACCGCTCTACGTGTCGATCCACACGACGAACCCTGAACTGCGCGCCGAAATGTTGCGCAACCCCCGGGGCGCGACGAGCCTTCGCTGGCTTCGTGAGTTATTGCGCGCTGGTATTGAGGTCCACGGTCAGGTCGTGGTCTGTCCAGGCGTCAACGACGGTGCCGAACTCGAAAGAACCCTCTACGACGTTCTGTCGCTCTACCCCGAACTGGCGTCAATTGCCCTCGTGCCCGTTGGCGTGAGTGATTTCACGCTCGAAGAGACAATGCGCGCGCACAACGCCGACGAGGCACGCCACGTCGTCGACCTCGCCGAACGGTTTCAACGACTAACGCGCGACATCTTTGGCACGGCGAAGGTGTTCGCGAGTGACGAGTTCTACCTCGTCGCCGGCGTCCAACCTCCAGGCACCGAGAGCTTCGACAGTCTCGACGAGGCGGAGAACGGCGTGGGACTCGTCGCGGCGTTCATCGAGAGTTTCTCTAAGCGCACGACGATGACCAAGTTGGGCTCCGGGTTTTTCCAATCGGTCGACGGTGCGCCCGCGATTGGTTACCGCGCCCCGCGAACGACGTCGAGCGCGAGCTACGAGGGCGACGACGTGACGGTATTGACGGGCGAGTACGCCGCGCCAATTCTGCGCTCGCTCTTTGACGAACACGGCTTCGCCGACGTTGCGGTGAAAGCTGTAAAGAACGGTTATTTCGGTGGCAACATCAAAGTCGCGGGTCTCATGACCGGCCAGGACCTGCAAGTGGCACTCAGTGACGTGCCGTCGTCGAACGTCTGTCTGCTACCGGACGTCTGTCTTTCTGAAGGACGATTCCTCGACGGTCTCACCCTCGAGGATCTCAATCGTCCGGTCATGACCGTTGCGACGACGGGCTATGACCTACGGAGCACGCTCGAAGCCGTGATGGCGAAGAGACTGAGCAGAGCGTGAAGAAACCCCAAGTAGTGGTCGTGGGTCGGCCCAACGTGGGCAAGAGTTCCCTCGTCAATCGCCTGGCGGCGAAGCGAATCGCCGTCGTTGAGCAACAGCGAGGCGTTACGCGTGACCGAAAAGCCGTTGAAGTCGAGTGGCGCGGAGTGACTTTTGACGTGGTGGACACTGGCGGATGGTTGGAATCGGGCGACGCACTCGAGGACAAAGTCTCTGGCCAGGCCGAGGCGGCGCTCGCGAGCGCTGATCTAGTGTTGCTCGTCGTTGACGCCGTGACCGGACCAGTGGACGAGGACTCACACGCCGCGCGCTGGGTGCGTAAAAGCGGCCGTCCGGTGATGTTGGTTGTCAACAAGGTCGACGATCAACAACACGAACCCGGAAGCTGGGAGTTCTTACGTTTGGGCGTGGGCGATCCGTACATGGTGAGCGCGCAGCACGGGCGAGGCGCCGGTGACTTACTTGATCGAATCGTCGATCACCTGGGCGAAGGGACGAGCGAGATCGCCGAAGATGAGGACGACGGCGAGCTTCGCGTGGCGATAGTGGGACGGCCGAATGTTGGTAAGTCGACACTGTTCAATCAACTGATCGGTGAAGAGCGCTCGGTAGTCCACGACATGCCCGGCACCACGCGCGACGCCATCGACACGGTGGTAGACACGAGCGCCGGACTCATTCGTTTCATCGACACCGCTGGGATGAGAAAGCGTGCACGGACCGAAGCGGGTCTCGAAACGTACTCGGTGCTGCGAAGTCTCGACGCACTAGACCGCGCGGACATCGCCGTGCTCGTGATCGACGCGACCGACGGCGCCACGGGCCAAGATCAACGTCTCGCGGAACGAATCTCCGCGGCCGGATGTCCCGCGATTGTGGTCTTGAACAAGTGGGAGCTGGTGGCGACCGAGGAGCGCGACGGGGTGCTCGCCACGGTGGGAGAGAAACTAGCGTTCCTCGGCGACGCGCCCGTTCTAAAGACGACCGCCGTGTCGGGTAAGGGCGTGCACCGTCTCTTGCCCGCGCTGAGCAACGCCGCCGCTGATTATGCAAAACGTGTACCAACCGGCGCGTTGAATCGAGCTATCCGAGACCTGCAGATCAAACAGCCCGCGCCCACGGGCAAGATTCGTTACGCCGTGCAAGGCGCGACGGAGCCGCCCACGTTCACCTTGTTCGTCGCCGGAAAACTGCCCGCGACGTACCTGCGCTACGTCGAGCGGAGCCTCCGTGAGCGCTTTGCGCTCGGCGCTTCGCCGATTCGGGTTCGCGTTCGAGTCGAGTAGTGGCGACTTGGTGTGAAAACTGCGATCGTCCCGTTGAGGGCGAGGTCTGCGAGGTATGCGGATCTGAGGTCACCGAACCCGTTCACGAGCCCATTCCGTGGCGATGGAGGTTGTTCATCGTCGCTTCGGTTATCTATCTCGTGTGGCGCATCTATCAGTTAATTTCGTGGATAGTCCACTAGGAGGTTCGTCGTGCCCATCTACGCCCTTGGCGATCGCGTGCCGACCATTCATTTCGACGCGTTCATCCACCCTGACGCGGTTGTCATTGGCGACGTGCGCGTCGGCGCCGATTCGTCCGTCTGGCCGGGCGCGGTGTTACGTGGTGACTACGGCACCATCACTATTGGCGAGCGCACTTCGATTCAAGACGGCGCGATTGTGCACGCGACCGCCGAGCTCCCGACGCTGATTGGCGACGACTGCGTGATTGGCCATCTCGCGCACCTCGAAGGCTGCGTGATTCACCACCGCGTGCTCGTGGGGAGTGGTTCAATTGTCTTGCACGAGGTCGTTGTGGACAGCGGTGCCACTATCGGTGCGGGTGCAGTTGTTCTAAATCGTACGCACGTGCCCGCGAACGCCCTAGCCGTTGGCGTACCCGCGACACTTAAACTGGACGCCAGTGACGAAGCGCTCATCGTGGCGTCGGCGGAACTTTACGTCGCTAACGGTCGCCGATACAAAAAGGATCTTCGGGCCCTTTAGGAGTTCGAGATCGCGACGAGCTGTTCGAGGGCGCGAGCCGCGTATCCATCGACGACGCTCGCGCTGGCGAGTGCGAATCCTTCGGGGAGCGATGACGCTCGTCCAGCCACGATGAGCGCGAGCCCCGCGTTCGCGCACACGACGTCGAACACCGGCCCCTGTTGCCCTTCAAGAAACGAACGAACAACTTCGACGTTGTGTGCGGTGTCGCCACCTCGAATGCTGCTGGCGTCGTGGTGGAGTCCGAGCTCGTCACCCGCGTCAACTCGCGCCACTGTTCGCTCCTCGGGCGAGATGAAATGCAAGGTGGACGGAGAGCCAAGTGAGAGTTCGTCGAGGCCGTCGTCCGCGTTTACGAGTATGGCGTATCGAATGCCTCGTGCGTGCAACACGTAGGCCATGCTGTCAAGCAGTGAGGACTGGGCCACGCCAATGAGCGCTCGCTGTACTAGGGCGGGATTGGCGAGGGGACCGAGCACATTGAAAATTGTGCGAAAACCGAGCGCGCGGCGAATGGGCGTCAAGTAACCAAACGCGTGGTGAAACGTCGGCGCGAACATGAAGCCGATTGACGCACCTTCGACACACGCGCGCACGACTGATTCGGGAGCGTCGAGACGAACGCCGAGTGCTTCGAGCACGTCGGCTGACCCGACGGACGACGACGCCGCTCGATTGCCGTGTTTGGCGACCGGGACGCCACACCCAGCGACCGCTAGCGCCGCCATCGTCGACACGTTAACGCTGTGCAGTTGGTCGCCGCCGGTGCCCACGATGTCAATCGCGTCGGGCCCAATCGAAAAAGTGATAGCCGACTCAATCATGGCGTCAATGAAACCGGTCATCTCTTCGGCCGTCTCACCTTTGGCGGTGAGGGCAGTGAGGAAACTCGCTATTAGGACCCCTTCGACGCGACCTTCGAGGATCTCACGTAGGGCGTCTCTGGCTTCAACTCGTTCGAGATTGTTGCCGCGGACCAATGGGTTTAAGACGTCGAGGGCGAATGAGTGCATCAGTGACGACACACAAAACTGAGCGCTGACATAGCGACACGATACTCGTGGACGTCACGGCAGCTGTCACAACTACGATTTCGAGATGGAACCTACGTACCTCGACACCATCATCACGAGCCATCGGCATCGCGCAGCACTCGACACTCGTGACTGGCGCGAGCGGGCGGAGGAGATTCACTACGAAGGCCCGTCGTTCATCATCTCCCTCCGTCAAGGCTCGTCGCCTTACATCAAGATCATCGCTGAGGTGAAACGGCGTTCACCCTCGAGGGGTTGGCTCGACGAGGACCTGGACGCCGCCGTGCTCGCGCGCGTCTATCGAGACAGCGACGCCGCGGCCGTGTCGGTACTAACTGACGAAGAGTTCTTTGCTGGATCGTTGGAAGATCTGAGGGCGGTGCGTCGGACCATTGGCCTACCGTTATTGCGCAAGGATTTTACGGTGAGTGAGAATGACGTACTCGATGCCGTTGACGAAGGAGCCAACGCAGTGTTGTTGATCGTGGCGGCACTGAGCGATGAAGAACTCTTGTCATTCATCGAGCTCAGTCATCGTTGTGGCATCGACGCACTCGTCGAAGTGCACGACGCGCACGAAGCGACACGCGCGCTCGATTGCGGAGCGCGCATCGTGGGAGTTAATCAGCGAAACCTCTCCACCTTTGAGATCGATCCCGACATCGCGGCGTCGGTCATCGCGGACCTCCCTCGAGACTGCCTCACCGTGTGCGAATCGGGTCTCGTCGAAGTTGCCGACGTCGAGCGCGCGGCGCAAGCGGGCTTTGACGCCGTGCTGGTGGGCGAGGCGTTCGTCACGTCGAGCGATCCTGGCGCCACGGTGAAGGCGTTTTCCCTCGTGCCGAGCGTTTCGCGTGGTTGAACTTCCCGAACGTGGCTTCGTGAAGATCTGTGGCGTGACCAACGTCGACGACGCAAGGGCAGTCCTATCCTCAGGCGCCAGCGCCCTGGGGCTCATCTTCGCGGCCTCACCTCGACAGGTCACGCGCGAACAGGCTCGTGGCGTCGTTGAAGCCACCAACGGCGATCTGTTACGAAGCGCGGTCTTTCGCGACGACGAAAGCGAGTTCATTCTCGATACCGTTAGGGATCTCAACGTTGAGATGGTGCAAATCCACGGCAACCTGAATAAAGAGTTGCTCGCGGCGCTTCGAGCGAGTGGGTTACTCATCGTCAAGGCGCTCGACATCGAGGGTGACGAGTTCTCTACTTTTGACGAGACGTTGGTCGATGCCGTCCTCGTCGATGGTCCTCGCCCTGGGTCGGGGACAGCGCACTCGTGGGAACGACTGGTTGAGCGACACTTTCGCGTTCCACTCATTGCGGCCGGTGGTCTTAGCCCATTCAACGTCGCTGACACGATTCTCGTCACGAATTCGTGGGGTGTCGACTGCTCGAGCGGCGTTGAAGTGAGTCCTCGGCAGAAGGATCACGGGCTCGTGAATGATTTCGTGGCTAACGCTCGCCAGGCCTTTGCGTCAATGGAGGGGTCACGTGCCAACTGACGACGACGTTATGGGCGTACCCGACGAACAGGGTCGATTTGGTGACTTTGGGGGCCGTTTCGTTCCCGAGGCATTAATGCCAGCGTGCCTCGAGCTCGAAGAGGCCTTTCGTGACGCGTGGGGTGATCCACGCTTCGTGGCGCAGTACCAATTGGTCCTTCACCAATTCGCGGGCCGACCGACACCGGTGACGCCGTTATCGCGACTCTCTGAGCGACTCGATCTTGAGCTCTACGCGAAGCGTGAGGACCTCGCGCACACGGGGTCACACAAGATCAACAACGTTGTTGGTCAGACGTTGCTCGCCCAGCGCATGGGCAAAACACGCGTCATAGCTGAGACCGGCGCGGGCCAGCACGGTGTCGCCACCGCCACGGCCGCCGCGCGGCTCGGCCTGGCGTGCACCGTGTTTATGGGTGAAGTGGACACCAAGCGTCAAGAACTCAACGTGTTTCGAATGGAACTCCTTGGCGCGACGGTCGTGACGGTCACGTCTGGCTCGAAGACACTCAAAGACGCCGTGAACGAGGCGTTGCGTGAATGGGTGACGTGCGTTGACGACACCCACTATTGCATCGGATCGGTGATGGGACCTCACCCCTTTCCGTGGATGGTGCGCGAGTTTCAGAGCATCATTGGCAAGGAAGCGTCCCAACAACTCATTGACCTTGGCGTGGGCACGCCCGACGCCGTCGTGGCGTGCGTGGGCGGTGGCTCGAACGCCGCGGGAGTCTTTGCGGGTTTTGCGAACAGTGCTGCACGACTCATTGGCGTCGAAGCTGCTGGCGGCGCCGCTGTTCGAAGTGGCTCGCCCGGCGTGCTGCACGGTATGCGCTCGCTGCTGCTCCAAGACGAGTTTGGCCAGATCGAAGAGGCGCATTCGATTTCAGCGGGTCTCGACTATCCGGGCATCGGCCCAGAACACGCGTACTTGGCAGCGACAAAGCGGGCCGAGTACTACGCAGTGGGAGATGACGAGGTACTTGACGCACTCGTGCTCTTGAGTGAGTATGAGGGCATCATTCCGGCCTTGGAGACCGCGCACGCGATCGCGTGGGTGATGCGTGAAGCGGGGGGTCTGCTGCCTAGGGGCTCGTCGGTGCTACTCAACCTCTCGGGACGCGGTGACAAGGACGTGGCCCAGGTTCGCGCAATGATGCGCGGCGAGACATGAAGACCTTAGAGATCCAGCTCCGCGACCTGCGCGCTCGTGGTCGCAAAGCACTGGTGCCGTACTTCATGGCTGGCGTGACACCCGATTGGACGCGTCACGTGGAAGCGGCCGTACTGGGTGGCGCGGACGCGATCGAAGTTGGCATACCGTTCTCCGATCCCATGATGGACGGCGTCGTAATCCAAGAGGCCGCGTTGCGCGCGCTCAAGCGTGGAACGACGTTCGAGTCGACATGCCACGACCTCGAGTCACTCGACGTTGGAGTTCCCCTGGTCGCGATGACCTACTACAACATCTTCTTGCATTACGGACTCCAGCGGTCCGCCGGGCGTCTTCACAACGCCGGCATTGGTGGGGCCATCGTTCCCGACCTTTCGATCGAGGAGTCGGGAGAGTGGAAAGCGGCCTGTGACGACGAGGACGTCGCCACGATCTTTCTCGTCGCGCCCTCGACGCCGCTGGATCGGGTCCGTCGTCTGGCGGAGCGAACGGAGGGGTTCGCCTACGCCGCTGCACGAATGGCGGTCACGGGGGCCGCAAAGGACGACGGCGAGGCATCGCGTGTCGTGTCGTCAATTCGAGAGGCAAGCGACGTGCCGGTATTCGTGGGCATTGGCATCACGACACCCGCGCAGGCTTTCGACGCGGCCTCCTCAAGCGACGGGGTCATTGTCGGATCAGCGTTGGTCAAACTGTTGCTCGATGGCGCCAGTGCGAGCGACGTCGAAGTCTTCATCCGATCCTTTCGAGCCGCCATCAACTAGGGTCGCTAGCTGTCGAAATGCCCTTTTTCTTGGTCTTCGCTGTACTTTCTCAAAGTTATTTATTTCGTACCTTCGAGTAAGGGCTTAATCCTTGTGAATCGCGTCACATAAAAGGTGTCGTTAATCCCGCTTTTGGACCGAACGAGGGTGTTTAATCAAATAGGAGCCACCACCTGGGTGGCTTGAAATGATCATTTTTGGGGGGAATTGTATGGAACAGAGAGTTGCGGACCCGGGTCCTCTAGGGCTAGCAGGATTCGCTATGACGACGTTCTGCCTAAGTACTTTCAATGCGAACCTTTGGCACGCTGGGGGCGCTGCAGCGGCCCTGTCGCTGGCTATCTTCTACGGCGGCATCGCCCAGATCCTTGCGGGCATGTGGGAGTTCGTGCGCAAGAACACGTTTGCGGCGCTGGCCTTTACATCGTACGGCGCCTTCTGGCTGTCACTTTGGTACTTGCTAAATCATTCGCCTGGCACGGACACGGTCGCGATCTTCTTGTTGGGCTGGACGATCTTCACCCTGTACATGACCATGGCGGCGACCAAGACGACGAGCGCAATACTTACCGTCTTCGTGTTGCTGTTGATCACCTTCATTTTCCTTACCATCGGTGCTTGGGGCGCCGGACACACGGGTATGACCAAGATCGGTGGATGGACCGGGATAGCGACGGCACTGGCTGCCTGGTACGCCTCGGCGGCCGGGGTTGTTAACGAGACCCATGGCAGGGTCGTGCTCCCGGTTGGCCCACGCGGCTAACGTAGGAGCCACTGGTGGCTTGCCACCGGACCCAACCGCCAACAGCGCCCGTTCCGTAAGGATCGGGCGCTGTTGGCATATACGGCAACAACTGAATTTCTCTACCCATAAAGAAAAAAGCCAGAGCGCTTACGTGACGACAGTTGAGCGCGACAACGAACGTGTGGGCGCTATGAGTCGAAGCCGAGATTGAAGAGGTCGAGAAGTCGCAGCCAGAGATTTCGCCTACCCCCGTGCTCGTCAGAACGCCGAATCGCCCTTTGCGTCAATCGGATGAACACCCAGCGGAAGGGCTCAGGTGGAAAGGGCAGTGGTTTCTTTCTGACCATTGTGAGTCGTGTTCGTTCGCTGTCACGACCATCTAGAAGGTCGAGCATTACCGCGGCGCCAAAGCGCGTGGAGGCGACGCCAAGTCCCGTGTAACCCATCACGTACGCGGCTTTGCCATTGAATGACGTTCCCCAAAATGGTGAGAATCGCGTGCAGGTGTCAATCGCCCCTCCCCAGGCGTGCGTGAATTTGATGCCCGCGAGTTGGGGGAACGTCTTGAGGAAATGCTCGGCCAGTTTGGCGTAGGTTGTCGCGTTGAACTCGTACTCACGTCGTGCTTTCGCACGAAAGTTATAGATGGCGTCGTAGCCACCCCAGAGGATCGAGTTGTCCTTGGTGAGGCGGTAGTAGTGAAACTGAAGGCCCGAATCAGCAACGCCCTCGCGGGCCTTCCAACCAATGCTCTCGAGTTGCTCTGCGCTGAGCGGTTCGGTGACGAGCGTGTAGTCATACACCGGCACCACGTACTTGCGAGCTTGGCGAACGAGGGACGGAAAGACGTTGGTCCCGAGCGCGACTTTGGCGGCCGTCACGGCGCCGTAGGGCGCGTGGACACGAACGCCGGCGTCGACGTCTTCGAGCCATTCGACCTTGGAGTTCTCAAAAATCTTTACGCCAAGTGAAAGGCAGGCACGCTCCAAGCCCCAGACGAGTCGAGCGGGATCAACGAGCGCGTTGCCGTCGTGGTCGAAAAGTGCACCTTCGTAGGAGGGGGAGTGGACACGGGCCTGGGCCTGGGCCTTATCGAGGACTTCGACGTGATCGCCCATTTCATTTCGAAGGCGTGCCTCTTCGACCATGCC
>DAIQOO010000030.1:0-1753 GCA_036787845.1 Acidimicrobiales bacterium | reverse complement strand
CTGGTTCAAGGGGATCTTCGTCGAGCCACCACAACTGCGGTTGAACCTCGGCGAGGTGTCGTAAGACGAAGGGATCCTTCTTCTCCATACTGCGTCCAGCCACTGGCCGGGATCACCCTCTCTAGGCACTGCGTGTTTCGCGGGTCCCAACCGCGCGAACGCCGGATTTCACTCCGGCCTTTGAAGTCCAATTGTAACGACGCGTCGAGCGCCCACTCGACTTTGAGATGAAGTCGAAATCATGTTCACCCTCCGACCGACGAAAGCATCGCACGTTGAATCTCAAACGTGATCTGTCGTCTGATCTCATCGGGATTCCTCGTTCTCACCGGGGAATTGCTGCTGCCCCAGCCGCCGGACCTCTCAGAGCGTGTGGTGATCATTCCATTTCTCCGCCATTTAGATGATTTCCATTGCACGCTGACGTTCCCAGTCGCGAGCGGTAGCGTCACCGAGCCGATCGAAAGGACTTCGTCGGTGGCGTGCTCGATGAGATCGGAGAGCCACCCGTCGAACTTCATCCAATACGCATCGTCAGGCGACGCCGATACCGTTTCGAGTCGCTCATCAGCGAGCAAACGGGCGATGAGATCCGACGAACCCCCTACGTAGGTCCAAGGCTGGTCGATCTCGCTGGCGACGCACCACGAATGGTCCGCCGACCACCACAGGTTCGGTGTTTGTGGATCGTGACCGCTTCGTATTCCCAAAGAGGTGGCTTGGGACAAAGCGCCTTCGAAAAGTCCGTACTCTCGCGTAGGGAACACCACCAGTGCCGGGGGCTGCGGCGGTGCTGGTATCAGGACCGGGGGCGAACCGAGAGGAACGAGCGCTGCTCCGCCGCCGAAGTACCCGATCCAGAGGCAGAAGAAGCAGTCCTCGGTTGATGACGTGAAGTGAGTGAGGTCGTCGATTAGAGCTTCGGCGTCGGAAATGAAAAGGGTGCCCTGTCGCGGACCCTGACCTCTCCAGGGTGGCTTAGAAACTGGAATCGTCTCGGGTAACGCGACGTCGTGCCACTGAACCCTGGGGTGTACTTGAACACCGCTCCACCGCGACACGTCCGCCCACCGCACGAGAGAGACTCCGTCTCGAGGTTCTTGCACCGGGTGCAGAATCCGCACGTACGCCTCAAAACCACTCGGAATGATTGCCGACACCAAATACGAATTCCAAGGGCTCAGGCGTTCGCGGATCCAATCCGCCGACGTGATGTTGGCGCTCATCGCTGGTGCGTCGGGGTTCGCCATCGTCATATCGTCCCACAAGGTCGCGGTCTCGCCTCTTGAAGTACGCGGTCAACTCGACTGCAGTCATGTAGCGAACGTGATTTTGTTTCGCGTCAATTAAAAGTCGAGCTAGGCAATGGCTACGGCAGGTGAAGTTGACTAGGTAGCCTGATCGAAGCGAGAGACCAAGGATGTGCGTGACTGAGTTTGTTGGCTTTGACCTTGAGACGACGGGCATTAGTTCGTTTCTCGACGTACCCGTCTCGTACGGATTCGTCAAACACGAGCGCCTAGCAAACGAGTCAGTGACCAGCAGCGAGGGCGGCTTCGTCAACCCTGGCGTTGTCATACCCGCCGGTGCCACGGCGATTCACGGCATCAATAATGAGATGGTCGCGGACGCGCCACTAATAGAAATCGCAACGTCGGCAATCGCTGATCGCATTAGTGTCATTTGGTCGTCTGGCGGCGTCATCGTCGGGATGAACGTGTCCTACGACCTCACGATGGTTGACTCACTTTGT
>DAIQOO010000129.1:0-4660 GCA_036787845.1 Acidimicrobiales bacterium | reverse complement strand
GATTCGGACGTTGAAAGACCATCCCGACGCGAGTGCGCAATTCCGTGACCGTGAGGTCGCCTCGGTAGATGTCGACGCCTTCTAGGAGAATGGAGCCCGTCACCTTGGCGCCGGGCGTGAGATCGTGCAATCGATTCAAAGCGCGCAACAACGTCGTCTTGCCCGAGCCCGAGGGCCCGATCAGACTCGTCACGCGGTTCTTCGCCACGTCAAACGTGCAGTTGCGAACCGCGGTTCGACCGTGAAACGACACGGCCACGTCGCGTAACTGCATTGCAATAGGACCACGACTAGTCGATTCGGCCGTCTCAGTCTTGGATTGAATGTCTGCCATGATCTCTTGCTCCATTAGTTTCTAACCTGCTGCTTCCTTGTAGCCCAAATTCGGGCGGTGAGACTGAGTACGAAAACGAACGCGACCAGGACTAAGGCGATGCCCCAGACCTGAGCTCGCTGGCTCGGCCACTGGGACCTCGCGCCCTGATAAATCGCGAGCGGCAGCGCCGACACTGGGTTGAACGGCTGCCACGCATTAATGAAACCGCCGCCAATCACAAGTAGCACCGGCGCCGTCTCACCAACTGCGCGAGAGATTGCGAGGAGAGTTCCGGTGACGATGCCCGAAAGTGCCGTGGGCAAGACGATGCGCATCGAGACCTTGTGCGGCTTCGCGCCGAGGGCGAGTCCCGCTTCTCGAAGCGAATTGGGCACGTTTCGTATCGCGATCTCCGAAGAGATGACGATCACTGGCAACATCAACACGGCCAGCGCGAACGAACCAGCAATCGCCGAAAAGCCAATGTTGAGGTCGTGCACGACAAAGGAAAACGCGAACAGTCCCATCAGAATCGACGGCGCGCCGGCCATCGTCTGGGCGATAATGCGCAACGACGTTGCCATCTTTGACTCGGTCTCGGCGAGGTAGACACCCACCAGCACGCCAAGGGGTATCGCCAGTATCGACGCGTAGATGGTGAGTGCGATCGTGCCAACTATGGCATTCGACACGCCGCCAGTGGCGTTGGGCGCAATCAACGTCGGCGTTGAGGGCAACGTCGTGAAGAATGCTTTGTTGAGCTGGGGCGCGCCTTGTTTGATCAACTCCCATAGCAAGAATACAAGGGGCACCGCGGCAATGAGTAGCGCCACGCTGCACAGCGCCACCATCGTCCTTGACACGGCAACTCGTCTGGCATGCGTGCGGTGCGAGATTCGACGTATCTCGTCACGCATTTCGTGACCTGACTCCATCGAGTCTTCAAGCTCGACGATGTCGCTCATACGATCGCCAACAATTTGCGTTGACGGTTCACGAGAGCACGACTAATAAGAGAGAAACCGAAGTTCAAGAGCATGAGGAGGACGCCAAGCGCCATCAACGCGGCGATCTCGTTACCTTGTGACTCGCCGAACGTCAACGCGATCCACGCCGCTATTGACGTGCCGGGATACAGTAGGTGAAACTGCGCGTTCGCGACACCACCGGCCACGAGCGCAACAGCAATCGTCTCACCGGTTGCTCTGGCTAACGACAAGAACGTAGCGCCGTACAGACCGATTTTGGCGGTCGGCAACACGATGTTACGAATGACTTGCCAACGAGTGGCGCCGAGCGAGAGGCTCGCTTCAATGAGGTCTTGGGGGACCACAGAGATGACCTCTCGGCTAATCGCGACGAACGTGGGCAGAATCATGATCCCGAGCACGACTGACGCCAAAAGGAGCGAACCACCGAACTGTTGACCGGGGTTACCGAAAATGACCTTCGCAAAGGGCCACGAGTTCAACCACGGATCAACGGTTACCGCCATCCACGGCGCGATCACGATCAGTCCCCAGATTCCATACACCACGCTCGGGACGGCAGCAAGGAGTTCAACCAACGTCGCCACGACGTTACGAATCCGTCGAGGAATAAAGAAGACGATGGCAATTGACGTGCCCAGTCCAATGACGACCGCAAGGGCCAACGCGATGATCGAGGTCTCCAACGTTCCGGTGATCATCGGGACGCCACCGAAGGGACCTGCCGGACCTATCCAGCCTGTCCCCGTAAGTAGCGTCACGCCATGGTGCAGCCAGACGGGCAGCGAACTCCAGAAAATGGTGCCGACGAAACCTACGCTGACCGCGGCGAATAGTGCCGCTCCAATCAGCAGCACGTAGTGGTACCACGTACGAACGGTGGTGGCGGAGTTGAACTCCGCCACCACCTCGTCGTCAGGGTGCAGGTCGATAGGTATCTGGGTCATGCTGTGAACTGCCTATCCTCCTGCTTTTAATTGTTGGTTAGTGAACTATGAACTCTGGGTTACGCAGACGGTGCCATTCACTGTGATCTCCTTAAGCAACGCGCGAGCGTAGTTACGAACGGCGGTGGGCAGTGGAACGTACCCCTCGGCCGTAGCCAACTTGTTCTGGGCGTAGTGCGACTCCCAGTCCAGGTACTTCGTTATCGCCTCACACGTCGTCTCGCTGGTCTGTGCCTTTGGCACGATGGCCCAGCTGTAGGTCGCAAAGGGCCACACGTTGTTACCCGACTCGTACGTGATTGCAAAGTTCGCGGTCGAGATATTCGTCCCAGCGGCATTCGCCGCGGCCGCCATGTTGGCCAAGCTGGGCTTGAGCCACTGTCCGTTCTTGTCCTGGAGCTGCGCCACTTGAATGGCGTCATTACCAGGAATCAAGACGTAGCTGTACTCGACGTAGCCAATGGAACCAAGCGTGTTGACAATGCCTTGGGCCATGCCGGCGTTGTTCGCAACACCGTTGATGTTCGTCGCGCCCCACGCCGCGCCTGTTCCCTCCATGGGACTACCGCCATTGGGCGCGTGTCCCGAGTTACCGGCCTCGTACAGGTAGTACGTGAACGCTTCAGTGGTACCAGATCCCGCGTTGCGATACAGCACCTTGATGGTGTTACGCGCTTCGTTGTTGGTCGCAAGGTTCGCCAGAGCCTTACCGATCGCTGAACTCGCGCCGCCATTAGTCGCCACGATCGCGGAGTCGGACCACAGCGTGATCTTTCCGTCATAGATCTGAGCGATCTCTGAAGCGGTGAGCTTGAGGTTGTCCAAACCAGCACCGAGGTTGTAGCCAATGACGCCGCCGCCCAACGCGTAGGGGATCTGCGCGAAGTTCGACTCGGTGGTGCCAGCGGGCAACGTGCCCGCCGCTGCGGTCATGGGAACGTCGGAGAAGCCGATGTTCACTGAACCGTTAGCAATGCTCGTACGTCCGGGACCCGAACCAGCCGCGGGGTACGCGCTGAACGAGACCTTGCCGCCCGCGGAGTAACCCGTCGAGCCGCTCGTCGTCGCGCCAACTAATGGCGCGTCAAAAGACGAACCGTTGATGGTCACGGTTTGGCTGCCAGGTACTTTCAGGTCGACATCACCCGAAATGTTGGTTCCTTGCAAACTGGGCTTGGCCTTTGACCAACCCTTGGGACAAGCTTTAGTCGTTACCGATTTGCTCTTGAGCGCGGTAGCCGTCAACTCATAACAAGTGATTTTTTTCGCTTTCGCGGTAGCACTCGCCGGCAAGATCGCCACGGTAAGTAGACCAGACGCGGCGAGTGAAATCGCTGCAAATGACCTGAGTGATTTCTTCATTCTGAACTTTCCTCCTAAAGAAAGGGATGCCTTTTGACTCGACGATTCGACGCTCGAACGCTTTGCCAAGAGCAACCTAGGAATGGAAGGTAAACGGTGTGTGAAGTGCAAGAACTGACTAGGTGAAATGAAAGAGAATTACCTCAAAATCAACAAAAATAAGCTATTAATCGCAACAACTGTCGCGCCAACCACAGCTGATGCAGCGAAAGTGCGCGTGCTCGGCACTGAGCGCAGACCCACAGTGGGGACACTCAGAGAAGACTGCCCAAGGGCTCTGACAACCGGGGCTCGGGCTCGCGGTGAGCGCTTGCGTTGAAGGCTGCTCAATCGACATCTACTCATTGTGCACGACGACGAGCGTTCAATCCGTGATTGTGAAGCGAAAACTTGACGTCCTGGTCCGTTCAGAGGAACTTGCTATTGCTTGGCGCCGAGCTGACCAAGCCGATAGTGCGCTCGACAGAGCACCTGGTAGTGGACCGCCCCTTCACTCACGTCGCCCGTCACGAACTGCGTCCCCGCGCGAGCGACGACGCCGTTGACGACGCGCGCGTTGCACCGTCCCTTCTGACCACACCAACACGACGACGTGAGGGGCAGTTCGTGGGCCCAGTCGGCGATGGCGAAGAGCCGCGCAGAGGCGGGGAAAATATTGAGAAGAAAGTCGGCCGAAAGACCAAAGACGTGCACGTCAATCCCATAGTCGTCCACGAGGCGCGCGAGTTCATCGATTTGCTCGACGGTGGCGAACTGCGCCTCGTCGATCACGAGGATTTTCACGTCGTGGGCGAGCAATTCATCAGCGAACAGTTCGATGCTGACGCCCGGCGCAATCGCTTCGGCCGCGGCCTCGATGCCGATGCGACTCGTGACCATCCCATCGGCGCTGCGATCGCCAAAGGTCCACAGCGCCACGTCGCTACGTCCCTCTCGCAGCTGCCAGCAGAGTTGCAGCGCCAGAGTCGACTTGCCAGCGGCCATCGTCCCATAGGTAAAGGTGAGTTCAGCCATCTCTTCTTCTCTCGAACGCTCAACGATACCTT
>DAIQOO010000128.1:0-4660 GCA_036787845.1 Acidimicrobiales bacterium | reverse complement strand
AAGGTATCGTTGAGCGTTCGAGAGAAGAAGAGATGGCTGAACTCACCTTTACCTACGGGACGATGGCCGCTGGCAAGTCGACGCTGGCGCTGCAGCTCTGCTGGCAGCTGCGAGAGGGGCGCAGCGACGTGGCGCTGTGGACTTTCGGCGATCGCAGCGCCGAAGGGATGGTCACGAGTCGCATCGGCATCGAGGCTGCGGCCGAAGCAATTGCGCCGGGCGTCAGCATCGAACTCTTCGCTGACGAGTTGCTCGCCCACGACGTAAAAATCCTCGTCATCGACGAGGCGCAGTTCGCCACTGTCGAACAAATCGATGAACTCGCTCGTCTCGTGGACGACTATGGGATTGACGTGCACGTCTTTGGTCTTTCGGCCGACTTTCTTCTCAATATTTTCCCCGCCTCTGCGCGGCTCTTCGCCATCGCCGACTGGGCCCACGAACTGCCCCTCACGTCGTCGTGTTGGTGTGGTCAGAAGGGACGGTGCAACGCGCGCGTCGTCAACGGCGTCGTCGCTCGCGCGGGGACGCAGTTCGTGACGGGCGACGTGAGTGAAGGGGCGGTCCACTACCAGGTGCTCTGTCGAGCGCACTATCGGCTTGGTCAGCTCGGCGCCAAGCAATAGCAAGTTCCTCTGAACGGACCAGGACGTCAAGTTTTCGCTTCACAATCACGGATTGAACGCTCGTCGTCGTGCACAATGAGTAGATGTCGATTGAGCAGCCTTCAACGCAAGCGCCCACCGCGAGCCCGAGCCCCGGCTCTCAGAGCCCTTGGGCAGTCTTCTCTGAGTGTCCCCACTGTGGATCGCCGCTCAGTGCCGAGCACGCGCACTTTCGCTGCACCAGTTGTGGTTGGCGCGACAGTTGTTGCGATTAATCGCTTATTTTTGTTGATTTTGAGGTAATTCTCTTTCATTTCACTTAGCCAGTTCTTGCACATCACACACCGTTTACTTTCCATTCCTAGGTTGCTTTTGGCAAAGCGTTCGAGCGTCGAATCGTCGAGTCAAAATGCATCACTTTCTTTAGGAGGAAAGTTCAGAATGAAGAAATCACTCAGGTCATTCGCAGCGATTTCACTCGCTGCGTCTGGTCTTCTTACTGTGGCGATATTGCCGGCGAGTGCGACCGCGAAAGCGAAAAGAATCACTTGCTACGAATTGACGACCACGGCGCTCAAGAGCAAATTGGTAACAACTAGAGCTTGTCCAAAGGGTTGGTCAAAGACCAAGCCCAGTTTGCAAGGCACCAACCTTTCGGGTGACATCGACCTGAAGGTACCTGGCAGCCAGACCGTGACCATCAACGGTTCGTCTTTCGACGCACCATTAGTTGGTGCGACGACGAGTGGCTCGACGGGTTACACCGCCGGCGGCCGTGTGTCATTCAGCGCGTACCCCGCGGCTGGATCGGGCACCGGACGTACGAGCATCGCTAACGGTTCAGTGAACATCGGCTTCTCCGACGTTCCCATGACCGCGGCGGCTGGCACGTTGCCCGCTGGCACCACCGAGTCGAACTTCGCACAGATCCCCTACGCGTTGGGTGGCGGCGTCGTGGGCTACAACCTCGGTGCTGGTCTAGACAACCTCAAGCTCACCGCTTCAGAGATTGCGCAGATTTACGACGGGAAGATCACGCTGTGGTCCGACGCCGCGATCGTTGCGACCAACGGTGGCGCGAGTTCCGCGGTCGGCAAGGCTCTGACGAACTTAGCGACCAACAACGAAGCTCGTAACACCATCAAGGTGCTGTACCGCAACGCGGGATCAGGTACTACTGAAGCCTTCACGTACTACTTGTACCAGGCCGGTAACTCGGGTCACGCGCCCAACGGCGGCAGTCCCATGGAGGGATCTGGCGCTGCGTGGGGTGCGACCAACATCAACGGTGTCGCGAACAACGCGGGCATGGCCCAAGGCATTGTCAACACGCTTGGTTCCATTGGTTACGTCGAGTACAGCTACGTGTTGATTCCAGGCAATGACGCCATTCAGGTGGCGCAGCTCCAGGACAAGAACGGCCAGTGGCTCAAGCCCAGCTTGACCAACATCGCCGCCGCCGCTGCGGCCGCCGGTTCAGGCCTTTCGACCACGAACTTCGCGATCACCTACGAGCCGGGCAACAACGTGTGGCCCTTCGCGACCTATAGCTGGGCCATCGTGCCAAAGGCACAGACCAGCGAGACGACGTGTGAAGCCATCACTAAATACCTGGACTGGGAGTCGCACTACGCCCAGAACAAGGTGGCCGGGGCAGAGGGGTACGTTCCACTACCCACCGCGGTACGCACGTACGCGCGCGCGCTGCTAAAGGAAATCACCGTCAACGGCACCGTGTGCGTTACCCAGAGTTCGTAGTTCATTAATCAACAAACGAGAGCAGGAGATTAGGCAGTTCACGGCATGACCCAGATACCTATCGACCTGCACCCCGACGACGAGGTGGTGGCGGAGTTCAACTCCGCCACCACCGTTCGTACGTGGTACCACTACGTGCTGCTGATTGGCGCGGCATTGTTCGCCTTGGTGAGCGTAGGTTTCGTAGGCACCATTTTCTGGAGCTCGCTTCCCGTCTGGCTGCACCATGGCGTGACCCTACTTACGGGGACGGGCTGGATTGGTCCGACGGGTCCCTTTGGTGGCGTCCCGATGATCACCGGGACGTTGGAGACCTCGATCATCGCGTTGGCCCTTGCAGTCGCCATTGGACTTGGTACGTCAATTGCCATCGTCTTCTTTATTCCTCGACGCATTCGTAACGTCGTGGCGACGTTGGTTGAACTCCTCGCCGCCGTCCCGAGCGTGGTGTACGGAATCTGGGGACTGATCGTGATCGCGCCGTGGATGGCGGTAACTGTCGATCCGTGGTTGAACTCGTGGCCCTTTGCGAAGGTCATCTTCGGTAACCCCGGTCAACAGTTCGGTGGTTCGCTCCTTTTGGCGTCAATCGTGCTCGGCGTCATGATTCTGCCTACCTTCGTCGCGATTAGCAGGGAAGTTATCTCTGTGGTCCCCCAAGACCTGATTGAAGCGAGCCTCTCGCTTGGCGCCACTCGTTGGCAAGTAATTCGTAACATAGTGCTGCCGACCGCCAAAATAGGTTTGTTCGGCGCTACGTTCTTGGCGTTAGCCAGAGCGACCGGTGAGACGATCGCGGTCGCGCTCGTGGCCGGTGGTGTCGCGAACGCTCAGTTTCACCTGCTCTATCCGGGTACGTCTATCGCGGCATGGATCGCGTTGACGTTCGGCGAGTCACAAGGCAAAGAGATCGCCGCGTTGATGGCGCTTGGCGTTCTCCTCATGCTCTTGAACTTCGGTTTCTCTCTTATTAGTCGTGCGCTGGTGAACCGTCAACGCAAATTGTTGGCACTCGTATGACCGACATCGTCGAGCTCGATGAGCCAATGGAGTCAGGTCACGAAATGCGTGACGAGATTCGTCGTATCTCGCACCGCACGCACGCCAGACGTGTTGCGGTGTCAAGGACGATGGTGGCGCTATGCAGCATTGCTCTGCTCATCGCTGCGGTGCCCCTTGTGTTCTTGCTGTACCAGTTGATTAAACAGGGCGCGCCCCAGCTCAACAAAGCATTCTTTACGACGTTGCCCTCAACGCCCACGTTGATTGCGCCCAACGTCACCGGCGGCGTGTCGAATGCCATCGTTGGCACGATCGCGCTCACCATTTATGCGTCCATTCTGGCAATACCTCTTGGTGTGTTGGTTGGCGTCTACCTCGCCGAGACGGAGTCGAAGATGGCGACGTCGTTGCGCATTATCGCCCAAACGATGGCCGGCGCGCCGTCGATTCTGATGGGACTATTCGCGTTTTCCTTTGTCGTTCACGACCTCCACATTGGTTTTTCGGCGATCGCTGGTTCGTTCGCGCTGGCCGTGTTGATGTTGCCAGTGATCGTTATCTCTTCGGAGATTGCGGTACGAAACGTGCCCAATTCGCTTCGAGAAGCGGGACTCGCGCTTGGAGCGAAACCTCACAGAGTCTCGATGCGCATTGTCTTGCCAACGGCACTGTCGGGCATCGTCACCGGAGCTCTCCTGGCGATCTCTCGCGCGGTGGGCGAGACCGCGCCGGTGCTACTGGTCATTGGCGGTGGCTTCATCAATGCGTGGCAGCCTTTCAACCCGGTGTCGGCGCTGCCGCTCGCGATCTATCAGAACGCGAAGTCCCAGTGGCCCAGCCAGCGAGCTCAAGTCTGGGGCGTCGCCTTAGTCCTGGTCGCGTTCGTGTTCGTACTCAGTCTCACCGCTCGAATTTGGGCTACAAGGAAGCAGCAGGTTAGAAACTAATGGAGCAAGAGATCATGGCAGACATTCAATCCAAGACCGAGACGGCCGAGTCGACTAGTCGTGGTCCTATCGCAATGCAGTTACGCGACGTGGCCGTGTCGTTTCACGGTCGCACCGCGGTTCGCAACTGCACGTTTGACGTGGCGAAAAACCGCGTGACGAGTCTGATCGGCCCCTCGGGCTCGGGCAAGACGACGTTGTTGCGCGCCTTGAATCGATTGCACGATCTCACGCCAGGCGCCAAGGTAACGGGCTCCATTCTCCTAGAAGGCGTCGACATCTACCGAGGCGATCTCACGGTCACGGAATTGCGCACTCGCGTCGGGATGGTCTTTCAACGTCCGAATC
>DAIQOO010000287.1:0-1282 GCA_036787845.1 Acidimicrobiales bacterium | reverse complement strand
TGCCTGCATTGGTACGCGTCATCTCCTCGTGGCCACGACTCTTGACGCTCGAGCCTTGGTGGTTACTCGTCGCCTTCGTTACGGAGGCCGCCAGTTTCTTCTGTGCGATGGCGCTACTTCGATTGGTCCTTCGTACCAAGAGCTGGTTCGCCGTAGTGACGGCGGGGCTCGCGGGCAACTCCGTCACCAACACCCTGCCCGGTGGCGCTCCGGTGGGCGCGAGCGTGCAGTATCGAATGCTCGCAGCTTCGGGCATCGACACCGTGCAGGCGGCGAGTGGGCTCGCGGTCTCTTCCATCATTGGCGTCGCGGCGCTATTTTCTCTGCCCATCTTCGCGTTGCCGGTCATTGTCGGTGGCGCGGGGGTGAGCTCGGGACTCGTGCACGCCGGTGAGCTCGGCGGCGTTGGCTTCGTGCTGATTGTCGCGTTCGGCGTCATCACGCTGACGACCGACCGCACATTGATGGTCCTGGGCCACGCCATCCAGTGGCTGCTCAACAAGATTCCGAGGTACCGGAGTAGGGCGACGAACTTGGGCGCGAGACTCCTCACTGAACGAAACATGGTGCGGGCCGACTTGGGCAAGAACTGGTGGAAAGCGCTTTTGTTGATCGCAGGACGCATCGGGCTCGATTATTTTTCACTCTTGGCAGTCCTTCGAGCTACCGGAACGCGTCCGAATCCATCGCTCGTCCTCTTGGCCTACGCGGCGACCGCGATCTTGACGTTGCTGCCCATTACGCCGGGGGGCCTCGGCATCGTCGAAGCGAGCCTCAGTGGACTTTTGGTTCTTGCCAACGTGCCCAGCGGCAACGCCGTCGTCGCCACCCTCGCCTTTCGACTCGCTTCTTACTGGTTACCGACCATCGCTGGCGGCGTCTGTTACGTCCTCTATCGGCGTCGCTACGGGCCACTTGGCCAAATTGACAGCGTGACGTAGTTAGGACACGCGTAGCACGACACGTCGCTGGGTACCTCGAAGATACGTAGCAACTGAGAGAGCATCACCGAAACCTAAGTCCTCATCAGAACTAGCGTTATTCGAAACGAGCAGCCAAGGGAGCGAAGTGTCCGACCAACTCGACCAGAACCACGGGGACAGCTACTCGCGAAGCTCGAGGATCTTCCAGCGTGCTGACGCCAGCAAGGTTCCCTTGCGGACGATCCTGGCGACAGTCGGCGTCGTGATCGTCGTCTTCTTTGCGGGCAAGGTGCTCTATCGACTTCGCGACGTGCTGTTGCTCATGCTCGTCGGCGGATTCGTGGCGCTGCTACTCAATC
>DAIQOO010000286.1:0-1288 GCA_036787845.1 Acidimicrobiales bacterium | reverse complement strand
TGTGATGAGTCGGGACATTGTTCATAGATGAGTCGCGACATCGGTCATATTCTTGGCCAACGTCCTTCGGGACGTAGTTGGTTTCTCCAGTAACCGCAGGCGTCATCGATCTGGTTGAGCGCGAGCACTTCACCGGTCTCGAGTGCGGTCACGGTGACCTGGTGCTCGTCGATCAACATGACGACGCGAACCTGTCGGTGCACGATGCCCACCCCGAGGTGGTGCAGCCGACCAGCGCGACGCAGGGTGACCTTGCCGCCCTTCGAAACGACGTCCAGACGCACGCGGTAGTGCGCCGCGACGCTGTTGGTCGGCAACGCCTTGGGTGTGGCGCGGTAGACGCTGGCGGGCGTTTGTCGGCGCAGCGAACTATGGGGACGCTCTTCGTTGTAGAGATGGCGGAAGAAATCGAGTTGGTTTTGTAGTTCGTGCAGCGTGTCGCAGGGAGCTTGGCCGCGCAACCACTTCTTCAGCGTCTGGTGAAAGCGTTCGATCTTGCCCTGGGTCTGAGGATGGGCGGGGTGTCCGTTCTTCTGGCGGATGCCGAGAGCGGCGAGTACGTATTCGAAGGCGTTGCGCCCGCCCACGAAGCGAGCCGTGTAAACGACACCATTGTCAGTGAGTGTCGAGGCGGGCGCACCGTAGTCGTTCGTGCAGGCGACGAACGATTCAACGACGAGCGGTCCGGTGGCGCGCGGGTGCGCGGTCATCGACAACAAGAAGCGCGAGTGGTCGTCGAGCCAGTTGATGATCTCGACTTCACTGCCGTCACGGAGTTGCCAGTGAGTGAAGTCACCCTGCCAGGTCTCGTTGGGTTGGTCGGCGACAAAGCGACGCAGTGAGGAGTGCGGTCGCTTCTTCGGCTGGGCAATGACCAGTCCCGCGTGCACCAGCACGCGACGAATCGTCGAGGTCGAGGGAGCGACGTGACCGCGCTCACCCAGGTGCCACGCAATCGTCTCGGGACCGGCATCCAGGCTGGCACTGGTGAGTTCGCGGCGAAGGTCAAGAATCAGCGCGCGCACCTCGTCGCTCGTCTGCTGAGGACTGGTGTGGGGACGTGAGCTGCGCGGCTCAACGGCCACCATGCCACCCTGGCGGTAACGAGCGACGAGGGTATGGACCCAACGCCACGACACGCCGTAGCGACGGGCGGCCTCAGCCTGGCTAAGGCCCTGGTGAACAACGGAGAGGACAATGACATGTGCTTTTGACATGCCCCATCGTCAACGACGGCACTATGAACAATGTCGCGACTCATATGTGAACAAGGTCGTGAACCTGGACA
>DAIQOO010000285.1:0-1292 GCA_036787845.1 Acidimicrobiales bacterium | reverse complement strand
GCCCACGCCGTGCAGGCCGCCCGAGACCTTGTAGCCCTCGCCACCGAATTTTCCGCCGGCGTGCAACACCGTGAGGACAATCTCCGCCGCCGTCTTGCCGGGGTACTGAGGGTGTTCGTCAACTGGAATACCACGTCCGTCATCGATGACGCGACAACTCCCGTTGGCCAGTATGGTCACGTCAATGCGCGTGCAGTAGCCGGCCATGGCCTCGTCCACCGCGTTGTCCACCACCTCCCACACGAGGTGGTGTAGGCCCGCGGGACCGGTGGATCCAATGTACATTCCTGGGCGAACGCGGACCGGTTCAAGGCCTTCGAGAACGGTGATGTCACGAGCTCCGTAGCTCGATGACCCCTTGGACTTTTCAGCCACGGAGTAATCCTTTCAATTGTTAGAAATTCGGCGCGCACCGCGCTGCCGCGTTCACTAGAAACTTGCTTCCATCCTACTGGTTGTGGGGTGACATTTCGGCCGTCTACCAGCGTAAAAAGCGCTCTATTTCAGGCTTTCTGCACAGTTTTAAGTGAAGTGGGTGCCCGATCTTTGAGTGGCGCCAAACCATCCAAAATTGACTCCTGGTCGAATGAAATTTGTTGGGCGAACGCACCTGAAGGAACACTGATGACGAGTACATGATTCTTGACAAATTCGGGCTGACACACGTCGGCAACGGCGGGGGGCACGAGGGTTGGCCATAACTCGCGAATCTCTTCAATTGCGGTCAAGTCCACCTTTTTCACGCGTTTGGCCATTGTGCGCAACAGGTCGCCGAGTGGCTCCGGTTTGTCAGAGAAACGACTCATGACTTCGCCCCAACGTCAATGATTACTGCGGGGGTCATTGCGTGTGGCAACGGTGACGCCGTAGTGACCAAAGTTTGGCCCCCGGGGAGCAAATTGAGAAGACGATCGCTACGCAAGGGGTCAAGTTCACTGAAGACGTCGTCAAGCAACAGCAGTGGCGCCACTCCGCGTTGCTGTTGCACCAGTTCATGTCCCGCCAAGCGCACTGCGAGCGCTAGTGAGCGCTGCTCACCCTGGGAGGCTTGGCGGCGGGCGTCACGACCGTCGAGTTGAAAGATCACGTCGTCGCGATGTGGACCGATCGTGCTGTAGCCCCGGTGGATGTCGTCCGCGAGAGCCGCTGATAACGCGGTGGTCAATTCTCCTGACCAGGAGAGTTCGTAATTGCTCGATACCGAGAGGGTGTTCTGGGCGAGTTCTTGGTAGAAGTGCGTCACTAATGGGCCGAGTTCAAAAAGCAGTGCGCGGCGGGCATCCACTAATGCA
>DAIQOO010000284.1:0-1296 GCA_036787845.1 Acidimicrobiales bacterium | reverse complement strand
GCGTCAAGGTAGGCGTGCGCCCAGGTTCGTGGAGTCATCTGAATGAGTGGTTCGGGCCAGTGCTCGGCGTCATGATCGCGCGAGATCTTGACCAAGCCATTCGCTGGCAGAACGAAATACCGTATGGACTGACCGGAGGGCTCCACTCACTGGACGAGACGGAGTGCGAACGATGGATGGAACGCGTTGAAGTTGGCAACAGCTACATCAATCGCGGAATCACCGGCGCCGTCGTGCGTCGTCAACCCTTTGGTGGATGGAAGCGATCGAGCGTCGGACCGACGGCGAAGGCTGGGGGGGCGAACTACGTGAACGCGCTACGCCAATGGGACACGGTCGACAACGTCGATCTGGCTCTCGCACGAGCGACGACGTGGTGGAACGAACACGGCTCCAAGGCCCTCGACGACACGGGACTCGTGGGCGAACGCAATCTCGTCCGTTACCGCCATCACTTGAAGCCCATCACCGTTCGTTTCGATGAGAAAATCTCGAGCGTCGCGATGGTCTACCTGGTAGGTCTCGTGGGCCTCGCTGATCTCGACGTGGAGTTCAGTTGCGAGTCAATGGTTAAGGGCGTACTCGACGTCACGCTCGAGAGCGTCGATGAACTCGTAGCTCGATCGCGCAATCTCGCCAAGGTCAGGTGGTTGAGCGCCGAAGAAGTGCCAACACCCGCGTTAGTGGCGATGGGTGTGCTCGTCGACGCACGTCCGCTCGCCCAATCGGGTGACGTGGAACTTGCCCGCTGGCTCTTAGAGCAAAGCGTCGCGATCACCAACCATCGTTACGGCAACGTTCACGCCGGTCCAAAGCCGCTCTGTTTGGGACTCGATGAGTTGAATCTTCGTCGAACGGACCTCGAGTTCTCGAAGTACTTGAAGGGTTCGCAGAAGACGTCGCGTTGATGTTGAGTGACGTCATAATGCACCAGATGATGGGAACCGAACTCGTGGAGAAAGTCGCGGTACTGCATCCAGAGACTGCGGTGATCTTGATGTCGGGCTACGCCGAATCGATAATCGATCTACGCAGTACCATGACGACTGGCGTGACGATTCTGTCCAAGCCGTTTACGCGAACGCAACTTCTAGAGCGAGTCGCCTCAACGCTTCGCGCACGAGCCGTTCTCTAGCACCGCAGCGCACTATTACGCACTGGCGTCCTTGGGGAGTCCCAGGACACGCTCCGCGATGATGTTGCGCTGAACGACCGAGGTGCCCCCGCCGATCGTGAGCGCTTGGGCGTAGAGGAAACCCCAGTACCACGACCTGCCGTCGTCGCCGTCGAGTCCCC
>DAIQOO010000283.1:0-1301 GCA_036787845.1 Acidimicrobiales bacterium | reverse complement strand
TCAACATTGGTCCCCGTGACGTGACCTCGACGCAGGGATCACGCTTGCAGTCGAGAACTCGCAGTGGGTTCTCACGCCAGATCTCTCGGTGCTCGTCGCAGAGTTGCGTCTCACTGGCTTTGAGGTGCGCGCTCAGCAGTGTGACGTACTCTGCGCGACAGACGTCGTGGCCCATGGAGTTGATCAAGAGGCGTACTTTACGCAGACCAATGGCTTGATAAAACCCGTTCGCCAGGGCAATGACCTCGACGTCCACGGCTGGATCGTCGGTGCCGAGCACTTCAACACCGAGCTGGTAGTGCTGACGGTAGCGACCGGCCTGGGGTCGTTCGTAGCGAAAAGCAGGCGTGACGTACCAGGCTTTCCATGGCGTGGTTGGTTGGTGCTGGATAAAGGCGCGTACTACCGACGCCGTTCCCTCGGGGCGAAGTGCGTAACGACGCTCGCCGCGGTCTTCGAAGACGTACATTTCTTTACGGAAGACGTCACTCTGTTCGCCAATCCCCCGCAAGAACACGCCAACGTCTTCGAACAATGGGGTCATTACCAATGAGAAGCCGTAACGGTACGCGCTCTGGGCAAAGATCGCGACGAGCCCCTCCCATAGCGCCGACGTCGGCGCGAGCACGTCGTGAGTACCGACGGGAGCCTTGAACGGCACGACCGCTTCGCTCATGAGGTCTTGTTCTGTCCGGGCAACTGGCGAAAGGCGTCAAAGACACCGTCGACGCCCTTTAGGGCCGCCAAGAGACTCGACAAGTGCGTCGGATCGGCGAGTTCGACGTCAAAGACCATGCGCACGATGCGCGCCCCCGACGTCGTGGAACTACTCGAGATGATGTTGAGGTGATATTCCGCGACGACCTTTGACACGTCAAGCAACAACCGAGAGCGATCAAAGGCCATGATCTCCAGGACCGCCCGATACTGACCGCCGGCTGATCCGTCCCACTCGACGTCAATGATGCGCTCGCCGAGTCGCTGCGCCAGAGCAACGGCGTTCGAACAGTCATCGCGGTGCACCGACACGCCTCGTCCTTGGGTGATGAATCCCATGATGCTGTCGCCGGGCACCGGCGAACAACAGCGCGCCAGATGAACCATGACGTCGTCGAGTCCCTCGACGTAGACACCGGCCGTGCGCCGTGACGTGCGACTCGTGCGCGGGGCCTTCGTGACCGTCGTGGGCATTTGCTCGGCGTCGCCACCTCTGAGTTCGCGGTCGAGTCGTTGAACAACCGCGTGCGCCGAGATCTGGCCACTGTCGATGGACATGAAGAGCGCGTCGAGGTCTTCGAGAT
>DAIQOO010000282.1:0-1301 GCA_036787845.1 Acidimicrobiales bacterium | reverse complement strand
TCAACATTGGTCCCCGTGACGTGACCTCGACGCAGGGATCACGCTTGCAGTCGAGCACTCGCAGTGGGTTCTCACGCCAGATCTCTCGGTGCTCGTCGCAAAGTTGCGTCTCATTGACTTTGAAGTGCGCGCTCAGCAGTGTGACGTACGCACCGCGACAGACGTCGTGACCCATGGAGTTGATTAAGAGACGTACTTTACGAAGACCAATGGCTTGATAAAACCCGCTCGCCAGGGCAATGACCTCAACGTCCACGGCCGGATCGTCGGTGCCGAGCACTTCAACACCAAGTTGGTAGTGCTGACGGTAGCGACCGGCCTGGGGTCGTTCGTAGCGAAAGGCCGGCGTGACGTACCAGGCTTTCCACGGCGTGGTTGGTTGGTGCTGGATAAAGGCGCGTACTACCGAGGCCGTTCCCTCGGGGCGAAGTGCGTAACGACGCTCGCCGCGGTCTTCGAAGACGTACATTTCTTTACGGAAGACGTCACTCTGTTCGCCAATCCCCCGCAAGAACACGCCAACGTCTTCGAACAATGGGGTCATTACCAATGAGAAGCCGTAACGGTACGCGCTCTGGGCAAAGATCGCGACGAGCCCCTCCCATAGCGCCGACGTCGGCGCGAGCACGTCGTGAGTACCGACGGGAGCCTTGAACGGCACGACCGCTTCGCTCATGAGGTCTTGTTCTGTCCGGGCAACTGGCGAAAGGCGTCAAAGACACCGTCGACGCCCTTTAGGGCCGCCAAGAGACTCGACAAGTGCGTCGGATCGGCGAGTTCGACGTCAAAGACCATGCGCACGATGCGCGCCCCCGACGTCGTGGAACTACTCGAGATGATGTTGAGGTGATATTCCGCGACGACCTTTGACACGTCAAGCAACAACCGAGAGCGATCAAAGGCCATGATCTCCAGGACCGCCCGATACTGACCGCCGGCTGATCCGTCCCACTCGACGTCAATGATGCGCTCGCCGAGTCGCTGCGCCAAGGCAACGGCGTTCGAACAGTCGTCGCGGTGCACCGACACGCCTCGTCCTTGGGTGATAAATCCCATGATGCTGTCGCCGGGCACCGGCGAACAACATCGCGCCAGATGAACCATGACGTCGTCGAGGCCCTCGACGTAGACACCGGCCGTGCGGCGTGATGAGCGACTCGTGCGCGGGGCCTTTGTGACCGTCGTGGGCATTTGCTCGGCGTCGCCACCTCTAAGTTCGCGGTCGAGTCGTTGGACAACAGCGTGAGCCGAGATCTGGCCACTGTCGATGGACATGAAGAGCGCGTCGAGGTCTTCGAGAT
>DAIQOO010000281.1:0-1302 GCA_036787845.1 Acidimicrobiales bacterium | reverse complement strand
TCGGAAAGCTTCTTCGATCGAAGACGCGGCGTCGCCATGACTTTTAGGCTAGTTGAGACTCTTATCGACCTAATTGGCGGCTGCGCTCGGCCGCTGCCGCTACGGCGTCCAGGAACGCGGCGCGAACGGCTCGGTTTTCCAGGACGCGCAGTCCCGCGGCCGTGGTGCCACCAGGCGAGGTCACCTGCGCGCGCAGCTCTTCGGGCGACTCGCCGGTCTCGACGAGCAGCGCCGCCGAGCCTGAAAACGTGTCGACGACGAGCTGGCGCGATGCCTCGCGCGACAGCCCTTGGTGCACGCCCGCCTCGATTAACGCTTCGATGACCAAATAGAGATACGCCGGCATCGAACCAGAGAGTCCCGTCACGGCGTCGATGTTGCGCTCGGTGACGCGCACGACCGTGCCCACCGCGCCCAGAATCGACTGCGCCCAATCGAGGTCGTCCGCCGTGACGTTTGATCCGCCCGCAATAGCGCTGACGCCCTTTCGCACCAACACCGGTGTGTTGGGCATCGAGCGAATGACAGCGACCGGACCGGGAAAGACAGCTTCGAGTCGGGCGGTTGAAAGGCCGGCCACGACCGAGAGCAACCTGGTCACGCCCGTCGCGCCGGCGGTTCTTGCCGCACTTTCAGCGTGGTCGGGCTTTACACAGAGCACGACGCCCGTCGAGGCGCCAACGTCGGTCTGTTCTATCGCCGCGACGACACTCACGCCCGGGAGTCGTCCCTCAAGCGCGGTGCGCTGTTCGAAAGAACTCTCGACGATGGCGAGTTCACTCGCCTGGCACCATTTCGCGCTGAGTAGTCCCTCCGCGAGTGCCGAGCCCATGCGTCCGCCGCCGATGATGATGAGTTGAAAGGCCATGCCGCAACGCTACAAGGTGACTCAGCGAGCCTTTCGACGGTGATAGACCGAGCCGAGCCCCATCGACATCGCCGTTGGGAACAACTCATCAACGTAGGTCAGTGTCGCGCCAACGAGTTCGTCGAGTCGCTCGATCGTGAGTTCAAGTATCGGCACTTGCGTGACGAGGTAGATACCGTCTTCTGGGCCAATGGCGAGGTGTAACTCGCGCAGTTCGTGGTTCTTCACCATCAGAAAGTGATAGAGCTCTTCTCGTCGCTCTTCGGGCGCGGGCATCAGTTCGGTCTCGACGTGGACGCTGCGTTGGCGCAGTGACAGCCACAAGGTAATGACGTCTTTCTCGTCACCCTTTAGGCGGATCAACCAGTGAAAGTGGCCCTTGTCGTCGGGCAATGGCTGATGCTCAATCTGGCCCACGAAGGAACTCGCGTGCC
>DAIQOO010000280.1:0-1309 GCA_036787845.1 Acidimicrobiales bacterium | reverse complement strand
AACGCCGCGGAAATCGTCATTCCCGCAAATTCGAGGGGAAATTCATGGTCGCTGAGTAGACCGTCTTTGACGCGGCGTTCGACGCTCTGGAGTCGGCTGTTGGCCGACCAATTGAAGGGACACGACCCGACGTCGAACGCGTCGTGCAGGGCGCGTAGTCCCTGCCCCAGCGCGGTCGTCGCAGTTCTTGGGTCCTGCAGCCACCTCGGCGACACCGCATTCTCGCCGTCAATACCACGCGTGACAATCCACGAACCCTCATCATCTGAACCAACCTCCAGCACCGTTGGCACCGGAGTAAACGATGAGGCCCAGGAAAGTCGCTCGACCTCTGCCGCTAGATCGACACCACCATTGCTGGGCGTCCACTTCACGTACACGCACGACGATGTGTCGCCGACGCGCAGCGTCAATCCTCCAAGTTCATTTCGCCACACAAACTCGTGAGGTTGCTCTTGGACGAGGTGGACCAGTGCGTTGGGAACTGCTACTGGTTCGCTTGGCGGTCCCGAGATCACTTCTTTATCATTCCAGGTCGATATAGAGATCCGTTGGCTCGGCAATCGAACGATACGAAGACTCCCTCTAGGGCCCTTCTAGAGCGCGAGCGCCCGCGTGAGATCAGCGATGAGATCGTCAATGTCTTCAATACCTACGCTCAGTCGAATTAAATTCGCCGGCGGTTCGAGAGTCGAGCCGGCCGTCGAGACGTGGGTCATCGCGGAAGGCAGTTCGATAAGACTCTCAACGCCTCCTAGAGATTCGGCGAGAGTGAAGATCGACGTTGATTCACAGACCTTGCGCGCCACGTCCGTACCACTCTTTATGGTGAAACTCACCATGCCGCCAAAGTCGCTCATTTGCGTGAGTGCCACGTCGTGACCGTGGTGACCGGCGAGACCCGGGTAGTAGACCTTCTCAACACTGGGGTGTTTTGACAAGAACGCTGCCACCGCGCGTGCGTTCGAGCAGTGACGTTCCATTCGAACGCCGAGCGTCTTCAGACCACGGAGCAGCAGATAACAGTCGAGCGGGCCGGGTACCGCGCCAATGGCGTACTGGTGGAACTTCAGCCTGGCGGCGAGGTCGTCGTCGTTCGTGGCGACGAAGCCACCAATGACGTCTGAGTGCCCGCCAACGTACTTAGTCGTCGAGTGCACGACAACGTCGGCGCCCAGGGTAAGTGGACGCTGCAGGTACGGCGTCGCGAACGTATTGTCCACGACGAGCAGTGCACCGTTCGCGTGCGCGGCCTCACTCAATCCCGCAATAGAAAAGACGCTCAAAAGAGGGTTACTCGGCGTCTCGA
>DAIQOO010000127.1:0-4770 GCA_036787845.1 Acidimicrobiales bacterium | reverse complement strand
ACGCGACGGCGATTGGTGGACTCACCATGGGTGCGGATGGATTGAGTTTCATCACCGCTGGCGTCGCCACCACTCGAGGCAGAGTTCTTCGTGCGTTCAGTGTGCGAAAGGAAGTGAAGGATCACGGCGCTGGTGGTCGTATCGCAGGAACGTTAGAGGCGGGCGACCTCGTCGTCATCACCGAAGACACCGTCACGCGCGGCAAGAGTCCGCTCGAGGCCGCGCGCGTCGTTCGAGAACTCGGCGCCGACGTGGTGTTGATACTCGCGCTCGTCGATCGTGGGGGCACCGCTGCGGCGATGGCGGCCAAAGAAGGGCTACGATTCGAGGCGCTCTTTAGTGCCCCTGATCTGGGATTTCCCTATGAAGGCGCCTAGGGCGCACTGAGGACGTCAAGGACGCGTTGACGCCACGAGTTGAGGGCGGGGTAGTTGTCGGCTGAAGTGTGACCGAAGCGCAGAATGAGCGCGTCGAGTGCGGGCACCACACTGATCATCTGACCTTCGTACCCGCTCGCCCAGTACGTGCCGTAGTCGTCGCCCGTCACCCACCACTGCCACGAGTAGAACGAACCGCTCTCAACGTCAAGACTGCGTGGTGTCTGCGCTGTCGACGCCCACTCGCGTGAGACCAGCTGTTTCCCTTCCCACTCACCGCCGCGCAAGTAGAGAAGTCCGAACTTGGCGAAGTCGAGCGCGCTCGCGTGCACGTAACTCGACGCGACGAAGACGCCACTTGGATCGAACGTCGCTTCCGCGCTTCGCATACCGAGTGGTCCAAAGAGATGTTGTTGGAGGTAGTCGCGATACGCGTCGCCGTAACCAACAACGTCGGCGACGACACGACTGAGTACGTTTGACGTGCCACTCGAATAGTTGAAGAAGGTACCCGGCTCGTGGGCGAGTGGCAGTTGCGCGGTGTAGGCGGCCATGTCCTCCTTGCCCTCACCAAAGAGCATCTCGATGACGTGGCTGGTCTGATCGACCTCATAGACCTCGACGAACGCCAGGCCGTCGCGCATCGCCATTAGGTCGGCAAGTCGGATCTGGTGGCGTGGGTCGTCCGGATCGCTCCACTCTTTGACCGGTGCTCGCTCGTCGGGGTCGAACTTCCCCTCGTCGACCAACGTGCCGATGATCAGGTGCAACATGGATTTTGCCATCGACCAGGACAACAAGGGACTCTCACTCGTGATGGGTTCGGCGGCCCTATCGAAGAACTCCCTCTCACCGGCGTAACGCTCGACGAGCACCCTTCCGCCTTGAATGACGACCACGGCATTCGTCAAAGATAAATCGTCGTTCGTGAACATTTCGTCGACGACGGCGTCAAGGTCGTGTTGATTGGCGTGCACGCCACGAGGCCACCGCGCCGTGGGCCAGTCGACACCCTTGGGTTGCGGGGCGAATGTTGGAGTAATCAGTGGCAGGTGGTGCTCGGTCATAGCTCTCGTGCATTGTTACACGCGCTACGTCCGCGACTCTGCATTCGTGCTTCGTTACGTCAGGATTTTTACGTTCCATCAAGTTCGTTGGAGGTAGGTTCGCCACGACACGCAGCCAAAAACCTTCAAGTTCTATTTGAAGGTTTATAAGAGGCAAGTGGTCTTTCGCAAAACTGCTCTACCACGGAAGTGGTCGAGACCGGCGTCGATCCGGTGACCTCACGCTTTTCAGGCGCGCGCTCTACCAACTGAGCTACTCGACCTCCTCGTCACCCCAAGGGGTGTCGAGCGGACCTGACGGGATTTGAACCCGCGACCTTCGCCTTGACAGGGCGACGTGCACTCCGAGCTGCACCACAGGTCCTCGGTGTCCTCTTGGTCAAGACCACGAGGCGCGAAGCGTCAGTCTATCTGGTGCAACTAGGGCCAATTAGAGGGTGAGTCAGTGGTGAGGTCAAGCCAAGGACGAGTACACAAGTATCTCTCGAGAAGCCCTAAAAATCGTTCTCTTGGTCTTTTGCGGGACTCTGTTGTAGCCCGAAACGAATCAAAACGAACGTCGTGTTTGAGGCAACTAAAAGTGTTGACCGCAGCGTATTTTAGTTTCCGCCGTGCAGAACGAGACAGAAGGGATGACCGACCGGATCGAGAAAAACGCGAAACGATTGGCCGGGTTGGACGGCGGTTTTTGTGGCGCCAGCAGAGATCGCTAACTGCTCAGCGGCGTCGAGATCATCGACGTCAAAGTCGAGATGGAGCTGTTGAGGAGTGATCCCTTCGGGCCACGTCGGAGCGATGTACGCCGTAATTTTTTGGAACGCGATCATGGGCTTCCCATCGTTCAAGAGCTCGATCCACGTGACGTCTTCAGCGGGGAAGTCGCCAAGAGGCTCGACTTCTAAGCCCGTGAGCCTCGCGTAAAAGGCAGCTAATTCGAGAGGATCTGGGCAATCCAGCGCCGCTACTGAAAAGCGAATGTTCGTCATGCGCGCAAACTAGCAAACGATGAATTCGAGACAAGAAGGCGAGGATTTCACTCCTAGCCGACCATGTTGCGAGTGCACCTCGTGCTCACGTCCATCGTGCCGATCTCTTTTTGTGTTCGTGTTGTCGCGATTGCGTGCGACGAGAAACGTGTCCTTCGCTATGTCAATTGAATGTCCAAGAGATCACGTACACGATACGAAGGAGAGGCTGCGTCGACTCTCAATTGAGACGAGCATCGAGCATTCAATGTGTGAGACGTCGTCATGTTTCGTTAATGCGACGCACGGTGTTTCAGCCATTAGCTGAATGCGATCGAATACATCATTGATGTGGTTGTATGACTTTTACAGTTCACGCGCGAACCTATTCGCGAGTGAATGATGACATCCGTGCGTAGCGACAATCATCCAAAAGTCCCGATAATCCTTTAACATCCTGGTGTTTCGAGGCTTCAAACGAAGTTCGTTGAGGACTCGTTCCGTGTGGTGTCGTGGCAGGTGTTTCACAGGTGATGGAATTTCTCGACCGCTGACTCAAACTCCGTAGTTGTGGAAGCGATTTTGATAACCCACATGAACGTCAATGTTGCCTGTAATCGTTCAGTAGAAGAGCATCGCAATTTTACTTTTGTTGCGTTCCCACCGACGTCGTTGCCTGACCAATTCAGCCTCAAATTTCGTGTTGAACGTAGTCGAAAATGCGATCGCACCGGGTTTCTTCCCGGCATTCTCCGAGAGGAATTCCGGATGAAATTTCCTGACTGCGAATGTCACGCATTGCGTTATATCTCATCGCGTTTCGTCATTTGGTGACCGCGGCTTAGTGTTTTTGCACTACGGCTACGTAGTGCGGAGCCAAAAAACGGTCATTTTTGACAATATTTAGTAGGGCTTTCAGAACTCCGCTGGAGCGCCGGTGGGCGACCGGGCTAGAAATACTTTTTGCGCGGTTGGCAACATGCGAAAAACGGCCAAATCTGTAACATGAAAAGCCCCTGATGAATGGCAAGTTCCTCATTGGTAAGCGGAGCCTAAAAGTAACACAAAAGGGTCACTTTTTATTTGGGAAATCTAGGTTTCCAAACTATCCTTGTAGTGGCATTTATGTGAAGTGTATTCACAAGCCTCATTGTGGATGGAGATGGTTGGGATGATGAGAAGTCGACGACGCCTTTTTTCCCCACGCCTAAACGAAAACGCTCAAAAGCGGTCATGTCAGCGAAGTTCAAAATGAACGATAGTCCGTCACGTTCATCAGGTTGCGTTGACTACCTCAGTAGTGATTTTTGCCTGGTTCAAAAGGGAGGCGCGAATCTCCTATCGGCGGGTGTTTCTTCGGCGCATTCGTTGCAGGATTCGCTGACGAAAGTTGTCGTTCCTTCATTGTCAGAGGACCACGTCGTGTTGTCGCGTGTCATTTCAAAGTTAGTTAGTTGGGGAAGGAGTGGGACACCAAGGTGTTGTTTCGCGTAGTACGTCAAGTGTGGATGAAGGGTGCGCTCAGTGCGGCCTTGATTATTGGCGGACTAACACTTTTTGCGACGCCTGCGTTCGCTACCGTTAGCGCATGGACTGGCGCCATTGGGGTTATTAGCCCGACTTCCGTGGGAGCTGGTAGCACGCAAGGCTTCACGTTTTATGCAGAGTCAACTGCAGCGGTTACAAGCGGGAGATTCGAATTAACTGTTCCAGCTGGCTTTACCACACCGACGGTTTCAAATCTTACGGGCTGTGTCGCGGTTTCTGCGGGAACCTTGGCTCTTTCTGGCAACGTTATTACAGTGACCGGGATAACTGTGGCCCTTAACACCCCGGTCTACATTTACTACGGCGTCACCGGACACGGCGCTTGTACCGGCGGTGGTGCGACCGCCCCCGGCGCCACCGTTCCGTCCACACCTGGGGCCACTTCATGGGCTTGGGGTACGGCTACGGGCACACCCAGCTCTTCATACATTGCGGGAGCCGCTGACACGGTAACGGTTACCAGCACCGACGCCACGTTGTCGACCCTGACCGTGAGCGCGGGCACGCTCGCCCCCACCTTCGCCTCGGCCACCATCAGCTACAGCGAGAGCGTCGCTAACGCCACGACCACGATGACGGTCACCCCGACGGTCAACCAGGCCAACGCCACGGTCACCGTCAACGGCACCGCGGTCACCTCGGGCAGCGCCTCGGGTGCGATCGCCCTTAACGTCGGCTCGAACACCATCCTCGTCGTGGTCACCGCCCAGGACGGCTCGACGACCAAGACCTACACCATCACCGTCACGCGCGCGGCGAGCACCGACGCCACGTTGTCGACCCTGACCGTGAGCGCGGGCACGCTCGCCCCCA
>DAIQOO010000029.1:0-17375 GCA_036787845.1 Acidimicrobiales bacterium | reverse complement strand
CGAGGTCCGTCACTTGCGCCACCGGCGAAGGCTTGCGCACGCTCGAGCCAGTGCCGCCCGAGTTCGCCAGTCCGTAGCGACGTGTCGTCGACGTGACGTCGTTGGGTGACGACCAAGCAGAACTCCTCGGCCGAGCCGCCAATCGTGTCGTCAGCTTTTTCGGGTCCCCACGTCCAGATTTCTCCGTCGGGCGCGCTGAGTTCAAGTCGTACCTCACCCGTGGGCACCTCTTCGCCGCGCACGAGGTAGGACCACTTTCTGGTGATGAATCCGAGTCGCGCGACGTGGCGAAGTCTGTTCGTTGCCGTGCGCTGCACCCCCAGTGCGTCAACGACGTCGGTGCCGTGCGCCCACACCTCCATGAGTCGAGCACTGAGAAACGACGTGGCACTCATCGACGGGCCGTACCACGGCACGCGGGTCTCGACGCTGAGTGACGACGCCGCGTCGTTCAAATGTTCGCGGGCTCGTCGCCACGCGCCGAGTAGTTGGCGGGGGGAGTGATCGCGTAAGGGTGCGAGTGTGAACTCATCAACGGAGCCGTGTCGTGCGTTCGCGACAAGCTCAAGGACACTCTCTTGAAAACGGGCGGGACTGAGAATTGCGGTGGCGCCGCTGTGGTCAAAGTAGGTCAGGTGCGCGATCTGGTCGCGCACGTTCCAACCGGGACTCGGTGTCGCAGCGCTCCACTGTTCGTCGGCAATGTTGGCAACCACGTCGTCGAGCGACTCTTGTTCAGCGATGAGTTCCGCTCGCAGCGCGTCGAGTTCTTCAATCTTTTTGGGGTTGCGTTCGCTCGTCACGGCGCTGCAAGCAACTCACTGGGAATCTCAACATAACGACTCCGCAGCCACTCGCCCAGTCCCTTGGCTTGGGCGTCTTGGCGCGACGAGGCGGCGACACCTTCTTCGAGTAAGTCATGGATCACGAAGTTCAACGCGCGCAGCAATGGCAAACGGTAACGATCGATTCGTAGTGGCGCGGTCTCGGGTAAGAGGCGACGGAGTTCGCCTTCGCTCAAGTACTCGTCCAGCCACAACCACGCCTCGTAGCTCCTCGCGAATACGCCGAGGTTGGCGTTGCCACCCTTGTCGCCCGAACGCGCGCCAATGATGAGACCTAAAGGAGCGAGTGTTGTTGGGCCGTCGACAGGCGTGATTTTCAGCGCGTCCACAAGAAGGATGTCGGTGCTGGTTGTGGGCGCCACCGAGTCGACGACGACGCGCTCACCACCAAGCATCGTCACGTACTGGGGCACCATGGAACTTGGCACCTTGGCGGGTCGATACACGCCGTAGGCCGATCCACCCGCGTAGGAAGCGCCAAGCACGAAGAAGCCTGGCACGCTGGTAAGGGCGAGTTCGATGACGGCGTCCGTGACGGCTCGTCCGACCTTTCGCTCGTCGCGATCCTTGAGCGTCAGGCGCCACGTCGCGACCGCTTCTTCGTTCGTCGAGGGGTCGGGCTTGTCGGTTCGCACCAACTTGGACGTGACGCTCTCAAAGTCATCGGGTTCGAAGGGGCACGCCATCCAGAAGGCGTCCTCAACGAGCTTCGCCTTGGCCTCGATATCAAGTCCCGTGAGCGCGACTCGAAGGTCGCGGCGAAAACCACCAATCTCGTTCATGGCGACTTTGAGTGTCGTGGGCGGCGCTTGGCCCTTGGTGCCACTGATGCGCACGCGGTCCTTCGCGATCTCTTCGAGGTGAATGGTGTCAAAGCGCGCCGAGACGTCGGGACCAAAGTAGGTGGGGCTCGCGATCTCATAGAGCAACTGCGAGGTCACCGTGCCGATTGACACTTCGCCGCCCGTGCCGTCATGTTTTCCGACCACCGAGGATCCGTCGCTCGCGACCTCAACCCACGGAAATCCGACGCGGCTCATTCCGGGCACCTCTTGAAAAAACGAGTAGTTGCCACCGGTGACCTGCGCGCCACATTCGACCACGTGTCCAGCGACGACTGCACCAGCGAGTGCGTCGAAGTCGTCGCGGCGCCACTGATGGTGCCACGCCGCCGGTCCACAGACGAGGGCGGCGTCGGTGACACGACCGGTGATGACAATGTCGGCGCCCATTGCGAGCGCCTCGATAATGCCAAAACATCCCAGGTAGGCGTTCGCGGTGATGAAGCGCGAGACGTCGCCAATGGGTTTGCCCGTTTCGAAGTGCGCAAGGTCCACGCCCGCCGCTCGTAGTTCCTCCAAGCGCGGCAGAAGGTTGTCGCCATTCACGTAGGCGATCTTTGGCGAGAGGCCGAGCTTGTTTGCCACCTCTGCCACCGCCTCGGCGCAGCGATCGGGATCGAGCCCTCCGGCATTGGACACGACTTTGATGCCCTTGTCGAGACAGGTGCCCATTACGTGTTCCATCTGGGTCACGAAGGTTCTTGCGTAACCCACTCCGGGGTTTTTCGCTTGCGTTCTCGCCAAAATTAACATCGTTAGCTCGGCTAGCCAGTCGCCGGTGAGCACGTCGATGGGTCCGCCGTTGACCATCTCGGCGGCCGCCGAGAGGCGATCACCAAAGAAGCCAGAACAGTTGGCAATGCGAATTGGGGCGGCCATCGTTAGACCTCGCGCGTCGCGTCGTCGGGCTCGAGGGCGAGCAACGTCACGCCACTGTCAACTTGTTGGTTCTTAACTACGAGAACCTCACTCACGACGCCCGCGCGTGGAGCGCTGATGACGTGTTCCATCTTCATCGCTTCCATCACCATGAGTGTCTCGCCGGCGTGGACGTGCTGGCCGACTTCGACACGAACCTCCAGCACGAGACCCGGCATGGGAGCGTTAAGGCCTCCCGGAGTGAGTTCAGGGTGGCGAATTTCGAATCGAGGGACGATGTCGAATGCAGCCGTGCCCGAAGCTGTCTGAACATAGAGGTGCGCGCTGGACTTCGTGACGCGAATGTTGGCGCGATGAGTGTTGATCTCAACGTCGATTGCCGTCTCGCTCCAGTGAAAAACGCGCGCCACACCGAATTCACTGAGATCGAAGGTGCCGTCGCGACGCGAGCGGTAGTGAACATCAATCACCTGGTTATGGAAGCGAAGTGATTGGTGTTGGCTCGGCAGGCGCGCGTTACGCCAGCCACTCGGGACCTGTTGGAGCACGGCGGCGTTCGCTCGGTGTTTGCCCTGGAGCCACAGTGCGCCCGCGCAGGCGGCCCGCCTCAACTCGTCTTCGCTCAAGACGAGACCACGTGGTGGATCGAAGCGTTCAATGAAGTCGGTCGTCGTGTCGCCGCTGAGAAAGTGTTCGTTGCGCAGGGTTGCTGCTAGAAAGTCCCGGTTCGTGACGACGCCACCGAGGTGCAGTCCTTCGAGCGCGAGCGCGAGCGTGGCCGCAGCTTCAGAACGCGTTGGTGCGTGGGCAATGACCTTGGCGAGCAGGGGATCGAAGGCCACCGTGACGCTCGATCCGCTGGTGACGCCACTTTCCCAACGCACCGCAGGCTCTAAGGGAGGCTCGAAAGCAGCGAGCGTGCCGGTGGCTGGCAAGAAACCGATGCTCGGATCCTCGGCGCAGAGGCGAACTTCGATGGCGTGACCCGAAAAATGGACGTCGTCTTGTTCAAATCCCAGGTGCTCACCTTGTGCGACGCGAATCTGCTCTCGCACCAGATCGACGCCGGTGACCGCTTCGGTGACGGGGTGTTCGACCTGCAAACGGGTGTTGACCTCGAGAAAGTAGAACGCACGAGTCTCCTCATCCACTAGGAACTCGACCGTCCCGGCGGACTCGTAACGAATCGCGCGCGCCAGTTCGAGCGCGGCAGATCCCATGGCACTGCGCATGGCGTCATCGACGATGGTCGAGGGGGACTCTTCGACCAGTTTCTGGTGGCGACGCTGGATCGAGCACTCACGTTCGCCTAAATGAACGACCTGTCCGTAGCGGTCACCGAGAATCTGAATTTCAACGTGACGCGAACGAGCGACGTAACGCTCAATGAATATCCGGTCGTCACCGAAGGCGCTGCGTGCTTCGCGCCGCGCGGCGGCGAGCGCTTCGTCGAGTTCCTTCGCGCTCGACACAACCCGCATGCCCTTGCCGCCGCCACCGGCGGCGGCCTTGAGGATGAGAGGAAAGCCAATTGCTTTGGCGTTCTTCGGGTCTTCACTCGAGGGAAGGACGGGGACGCCCGCGCTTTCGGCGAGCTGCTTGGCAGCGAGTTTGTCGCCCATGGCGGCGATGACCCGAGTCGAGGGACCGATCCAAGTAATTCCGGCCGCTTCAACCTTCGAGGCGAACTCGGCGTTCTCCGAAAGAAATCCGTAGCCCGGGTGTAGAGCTTCGACACCGCTGATTGTCGCAGCATTGAGCACAGCGTCGCCGTCGAGATAACTCGTCGGAAGGCGAATCGCGACGTCGGCGTCCGTGACAAAGGGAGCGTTAGCGTCAGCATCGACGTAGACGGCGACGGTGCGAAGTCCCATGGCCCGAGCGCCACGCAACACGCGCCTTGCAATCTCGCCTCGATTGGCGACGAGCAGCGTCGTGAACGTCACAGGCGAAACACCCCGTAACTCGTCGCGCCTTCGACGGGACGGCTGCGCACTACCGAGAGGCAGAGTCCCAGAACGGTGCGCGTGTCGCGCGGATCGATAATGCCGTCGTCACTGACGGCGCCGGTCGCGGCGAGCGCGAGCGATCCCTTTTCCTGGGCCGCTTCGACCATCTCGACGATCTTGGCGTCTTCTTCTTCATCGAAGACAAGACCCTTGCGTTCGGCCTGGCCCCGTCGCACTTGGGACATCACGCCCGCAATCTGCTTGGGTCCCATAACGGCGATCTTCGCCGTTGGCCAGAGGAACGTGAATCGATTGTTAAAAGCACGCCCCGACATCCCGTAGGTTCCGGCTCCGTAGGAAGAGCCGATGATGACCGTGAGGTGGGGCACCGTTGAATTCGTGACCGCGTTCAACATCTGCGAACCCTTTTTGATGATGCCCTCGGCCTCAGCTTCTTTACCCACCATGTAGCCAGTGATGTTCTGTAGAAAGATGAGTGGCACGTCAATCTGATTGCAGAGTTGGATGAATTGACCGGCCTTTTCGGCGGCGCGCGGATGGATAACGCCGTTGTTACCGAGTATCCCTACCGGGTAGCCGTGGATGCTCGCCCAACCACAGATCAGCGTGGGCCCATAGCGAGCTTTGAACTCTTCGAAACGCGACCCGTCAACGACTCGAGCAATCACGTCGCGCACGTCGACGCTTTGGCGAAGATCGCGACTCACGATGCCGAGCAACTCTTCGCTGGAGTAGATCGGCTCGTCAGCAACGAGCGACGGCGCCGGACCTTTTTTTCGCCAGTTGAGGTGCGACACAACTTCGCGGCACATGCGAATCGCGTCCATTTCATCCTCAGCGAAGTAGTCACCGAGTCCGGACACCTCGGCGTGCATCTGCGCCCCACCCAGTGTCTCGTCGTCGGACTCTTCGCCCGTTGCCATCTTCACGAGCGGTGGTCCGGCGAGAAAGATCTTTGACTGCTCCTTGACGAGAATGTTGTAGTCCGAAAGTCCCGGCTGGTAGGCGCCGCCAGCGGTGGATGAACCAAACACGACGCACACCGTGGGCACGCGCATCTTGGAGAGTTCAATCAGATCGTAAAAGAATCGACCGCTCTCGGCGAAGTGGCCGGTCTGCATTCTTCCGCCGCCACCGCCGCCGCGACCGACGCGAAGGTCAGCGCCGGCCGACTCGACGAAACTGACGTAGGGGATCTGGTTGTCACGAGCGATTTCGAGTGCTCGCATCCACTTCTTGGCCGAGTACAGCGTGAGCGCACCGCCGAGCACCGACGGGTCATTGGCCATGATCAGGCACTCCGTGCCGGCAATGACACCAATCCCGACGATCATGCCCCCGCCGATTGTGTAGTCCGAGTCGAAGCCGGCGAGCGCAGAGATTTCGAGAAATGGCGAATCGGGATCGAGGACGTTAGCGATTCGTTCGCGGACCGGCAACTTGCCCCTCGAGCGCATTCGTTCCATGGCCTTTTCGCCGCCGCCGGCTTCGGCTTCATCGAGCAGTCCGTCGATAACGTCAAGTTGTTCGAGCATGTCGTCACGGTTCTTTTGGAAAGGTTCTGACGAGGTATCGAGCGTCGAGGTAAGCGGCGGCGCGAGCAGAACTTGCTTCATTGGCAAATCCTAGTTACCGGTGATGCGGCGACACTTTTGGTTGACCGACGGTAAAAGGTTCGCCACCGCGCGCCGAGCGCAACGCTCCAGGTCCGTGGTTTCGTCGTGGACCGAAGAAGTGCGACAGGTAGGGTGGTGTCAATGCGCATCGCCCTCGGCTCAGATCACGCTGGCTACGACCTCAAGACGCTGCTGAAGCAGTCGCTCGTGGTGTGGGGTTACGACGTTACGGATCTAGGAACCGACAGCGCGAACGAACCTGTCGACTATCCCGACTTTGGCGCCGCGGTGGGACGAGCCGTCGTGTCGGGCGAAGCCGATCTCGGGGTGGCCTGTTGCGGTTCGGGCATCGGTATCGCTATCGCCGCGAACAAGGTACCGGGCGTTCGCGCCGCCGTCGTGCACGACGTGACCACGGGTCATCTTGCGCGCGAGCACAATCACGCGAACGTCTTGTGCATGGGCGGGCGACTGACGGGACCGCTCGTTGCGGTCGAGACCCTCGAGGCGTGGCTAAAGGCCACACCTGAAGCACGTCACGAGGGACGAATCGAGAAGCTTCGAAAGCTCGATGAAGTACTAGCGAAAAAGGAGAAGTAACGACGTGGATTCGTCACCGCTCGACGCTTGGATCACTAACGACGATGAAATTACGTCACTCTTGCAGCGCGACTGGGATCGTCAAACGACGACCGTCCAGCTGATCGCGAGTGAGAACTTCGCCTCGCCGTCGGTGCTAGCGGCGACGGGATCGATTCTCACCAACAAGTACTCCGAGGGTTACCCCGGTCGTCGTTACTACGGTGGTAATTACGTCGTGGACGAAGTGGAAGACCTGGCCCGTCGGCGCTTGACCGCTCTTTTTGGCGCCGATCACGCGAATGTCCAACCTCACAGTGGTGCCAACGCGAACGTCGCGGTTTACCAGGCGCTCCTAGACGCCGGCGACACCATTCTCGCCATGCGACTTGATCAGGGCGGGCACCTCACGCACGGCTCACCCGCGTCCATCACCTCGAAATTTTGGAATTTTGTCTCCTACGGCGTGACACCACGGTCGGACGATCCGGCGTTTCCCGGAGAAGTCATCGACTTTGACAACGTGCGCGATATGGCGATCAAGCATCGACCAAAGTTGATCGTCGCGGGCGCGACGGCGTACGCCCGACTCATTGATCCTGTTCCCTTTCGTGAGATCGCCGACGAAGTTGGCGCACTGTTGATGTTTGACTCGGCCCACGTGGCTGGACTCATCGCAGGTGGCTCACACCCGAGTCCGGTGCCCTACGCCGACGTGGTGTCCTTGACCACTCACAAGACACTTCGCGGTCCGCGCGGGGGCGCCATTATGTGTCGTGAGGAGCACGCGAAGAAGATCGACTCGGCAGTGTTTCCCGGACAACAAGGCGGTCCCCTCGAGCACGTCATCGCGGCGAAGGCCGTGGCCTTTAAAGAAGCGAGTCAGCCGAGTTTCTCGACCTACACCGAGCAGATCGTCGCGAACTCCAAGGCCTTTGGCCAAGCCCTCGCCCACGAGGGTTTTCGCATGGTCTCAGGTGGCACGGAGAATCACATGGTGCTGCTCGACCTGCGCGACTTCGACGCTGAGCTGACCGGCAAAGTAGCCCAAGAAGTATTGGACGGTGCGGGCATCACGACGAACCGCAATACCATCCCCGACGATCCACGAAGTGCGTTTATCACCTCGGGTCTTCGCGTGGGCACCGCCGCCGAGACGACGGCCGGCATGAAGGAGCGTGAGTTCGAAGTCATCGCGGGTTTGATGGCGCGAGCACTTCGTAAACGAGACGATGAAAACGCACTCATTGAAGTCCGCAATGACGTCGCGGCGCTGTGCGCGACGTTCAATCCGTACGCGAACTTTACGAACTAACTGATGGGCAATATTGCCGCGTACCTCGCCGTCGTACTGGTGGGGGCGGTGGTGACGTTGCTCGCGAATCGCCCAGCACGAGCCATCTCGCTGCGCGTCGGCTACACGGCGATGCCCGACGCGCGAAAGGTGCACAAGAACGTCACGCCCTATGGCGGGGGCGGCGCAATGCTCGTGGGATTCTGCCTCGCGCTGCTCTTCGCGCTCCTCGTACCCTCGTTGCGCGGCGTGATTACTTCCTCACACGAAATGCTGGGCGTGTTGTTGGCGACTGGCGTCATCTTTGTCGTTGGAGTGTTGGACGACTTTCGTGAGATGAGTGCGCCGGCGAAGGTGGCGGGACAGTTTCTTGCGGCGTCGATTCTCTATTTTTCGGGCGCCACGATGTACCAATTGAAACTGCCCTTCGCGGGCTTTGTCGTGTTGGGTCCTTCGATCTTGCCGATCGTCACGGCGGTGTGGGTCTTCGCACTTTCCAATGCCGTCAACCTGATCGACGGCCTCGACGGTCTCGCCGCGGGCATCGTTGCCATCGCTTCGGGGACGCTCTGTGTCTACGGGTTGCGACTCGAGGACTTGGGACTACTGCCGTCGACGAATGTCGGACCGTTAATCGCGGCGTTGACGTGCGGGATCTGCGTGGGATTTCTACGCGACAACTTTCATCCCGCGAAACTCTTTATGGGCGACGCGGGAGCTTTGATGTTGGGACTTCTCATGAGCGCGTCCACCATGGTCATTGGCGGCAGAACGCCACCAGCGAGTGGCGTGACGTTCTTCTTCTTCGCGCCGCTCCTTATCCCGGTGTTCATCCTCGGTGTTCCCTTGATCGACGCAGTGTGGGCCTTCGCGCGCCGCACCGTGTCGGGGCAGGGCTTTCACACGCCGGATAAGAACCATATTCACCACCGTTTGATGCGTCTAGGCCACGGACACCGTCGTACGGTGATCATTCTCTGGGCCTGGACGGCGCTGCTCTGTGGGTTCGTGTTGTTGCCCATCTTTGACACCCGCGCCAACGTTTTCATTCCACTCGGTGTCGCCGTGTTGGTGATCGCACTCTTCACGTGGTTCAGCCCCCTTCGTTGGCGTCGGCGTCGTGCTCACGACGACGTTGACGCTTCTGAGCACAACGTCCGGCAATGAGTATCACGCCAGGCGAAACGCCACCGGACCCTTCGGACCAGGAGAAATCACCGTTGCGCGATCTGCCTGGTTTGGCAGCGTTTGCGGCGATGGGAACGACGATTGCTTCGTGCGTCGCAGTGGGCGTCCTTTTAGGACTCTACGTCGACCACCTCTTGCACAGCGCGCCAGTGGGTCTTGTAATCGGGATAGTGTTAGGAACGGTCGCGGCCGTGGCGAGCGTTGCAAAGCTCGTTCGGCGCTTCCTCTAAAATTGACCGTCCGTGTTAGAAAACCTCCCCGCCAACACCCTGCCACGTCTCTTGCGCCGAACCACCCTTTCGGCAATCGCGGTGGGATTGGTTGGCTTCGTTGTCGCCCTTTTAATTGCGCCACCATTGGCTGCGTTGGGTGTTGTCATCGGCGTTGGTCTCGCGGTTCTCAACCTGCGTTTCGTCGATAGCCAAGCCGCCAAAGTGGAACTTCGCGGTGAGCAGAGCACGAAGGCCGTTCGCCGTCAACTCGGCGGCAAGACCACGGCTCGACTAGCCGTCGTGACCGTCCTCGTCCTCGCGGTCGTGTGGCTGAATGGCCCCTTGGGAATCGGTATTGTGACAGGGCTTGTTCTTTATCAAATTGTCTTTGTCGTCAACGTTCTGCGCGTCGTGGCAAACCAGGGAGGCTTGTAGTGAGGACGCTCTTAGCGGGGGGCAACATCAGCGTTGGCGTGCACCCTCTGGTGCACGTCTTCGGCCTCACTATTGATACCGACATCGTGACCTCGACGTTGTTCGCGATGGCGATTCTTCTCTTCTTAGGCTTTCGTATGCGCTCCAAAGTGACCGACGGCGTGCCCGGGAAACTTCAACTCATATGGGAATTACTTGTCGAGCAGGTCAACGACCTCGCCGACTCGGCGATCGGGCCCAAGGGTCGTCGATTCGTTCCGATCGGCGTCACACTGTTTCTCTTCGTTTTGATCTGCAACTGGATCGGCTTCATTCCCTCGGCGCTGCACCCCGGCGTCTCGCCCGAGATCCTTCCCGCGCCCACGAGTGACGTGAACCTACCTCTCGCGATGGCGCTCTTCGTCATTGTTTGGGTGCACATCGAGTCCTTTCGCGCACGAGGCTTTCTCGGGTACTTTCGTCACTACCGAGAGCCCTACCTGGCATTGACGCCAATCAACGTCATTGAAGAGATCACGAAACCCATCACGCTCACCTTTCGTCTCTTTGGCAATTTGTTCTCGGGTGGCTTGATGATCGCGGTCATGGTCACGCTGCTCCCAATTTTCGTTTCGCCCCTCGGCGAACTAATTTGGAAGCCCTTCGACCTTTTTATTGGGCTCATCCAGGCCTACATTTTTATGTTGTTAACGGTTCTGTACTTCGCGTTCGCTACGAGCCACGAAGAGCACGAACCAGTACTAGAGCCCTCGCACTAACCAACCCAGGAGGAAATGAATAATGGCAAATACAGATCAGGTGGCGAGTGCGGTACGCATCGCGGGCGCCCTCGTAGGTGGCGGACTCGCCCTCGGTGGTGGCGCTATTGGCGCGGCGATCGGTGACGGTTTGGCCGGTAGCCAGACCATTGCAGCGATTGCCCGTCAACCAGAGATTGAGAACAAAGCACGTCAGTACTTCTTCTTGACGGTGGGCTTGGTGGAGGCGATGTACTTCATCAACCTTTTGTTCATGGTGGTCTTCGTGTACGTGTTCGAGAAGCACTAAGTCTGGCGTGAGGCTCCAACGGTGGAGCCTCACGAATGTTTTTCTAAGAAAGAAGGTCTCACGAGATGATTGCGATGATTGCGACGTCAATCTTCCTGCTGCCGAACGGTACGTTCGTCGTTGAACTGCTGGTGGTGGCGGTCATTCTGTTCCTCATGACGAAGTACATCTTGCCGCCGTTAAACAAAGCCATGACGGGGCGTCAAGAGAAGATTCGTGCCGCCCTCGAAGCGGCCGAGGCGGCGCGTGCCGAAGCGGCGGCGGCCGACGACGAGCGAGCAAAAGTACTGCTCGAAGCTCGTGAGCAGGCTCGAGTCATCGTCGCCGGTGCCCAAGAGACGTCCGATCAACTAAAGGCCGAAGCAGGGGGCCGCGCGCAAGTCGAGTACGAGCGCATCGTCGCCACCGCCGAGAGCGAAGTTACCGCGATTCGCCAACGCGCCATTGACGAAGCGTCCGCGCGCATTAGCGAGATCGTCTTTGACCTCGTGACGAAGATCGTCGGTCGTGAAGTCGACCAGAGTACCCACGACGACCTCGTTCGAGAGGCCGTCGCGGCCCTGAACGCCGAAGCCGCAAAGGGATCGAACCGCTAACCATGCTCGCCAAGCTCGAAGGATTCGCCGCCGCCCTCCTGGGTCGACTCGACCACACCGTGCTCGCCACGGTGGTCGATGATCTCGACGCCTTGAAATCGACGATCCTCTCGCGCAGCGACCTCAGTGCGGTCCTAACCGACACGTCCATCGCGGACGTGACGCGTGGCCAAGTGTTGAGAGACCTCATCACCAACAAGGTCAGCCCGGCGGCGCTTCGCCTCAGTGTCTACGCCGCCACGTCGGTGCCCGCGCAAGAAGTACCCCACGCCATCGATGAGTTGTCGCACGTCGCACGCACCCTGCTCGAAAGTGGCGAGTTTCATCACCCCGGACTCGGATTGCTCGAAGCACGCCGACGCGTCGCAGGTTTCGCTGACGCGCTGCTCGAAGAAATCGACACCGAGAACTTCTCCACCATTGAAGACGATCTCTTTCGCTGGGCTCGAACGGTCGAGAGCAGCGAAGAGCTTCGCCACCTTCTGCTTGATCGAGACGCCCCACTCGCGTCGAGACTTGGCCTCACCAGCCAGCTCCTCGAGGGCAAAGTCACCCCAATCGCGCTGTCGCTCGTGCAGTTCACGATCGTCGGTGGTCGTCCCCGTGACGTCGTGGGCACGCTCGACTATCTGGTCAACTACGTGGCCCGGGCCCGTGACTGGCGTGTTGCGCGGGTGCACACGGCTCGTGCTCTTAACGAGTCCAGCCAAGATCAACTGGTCCACTCACTCAGCGCTTTGACCGGCAAGAGCGTGGAACTACAGATCGCCGACGAGCCCGACTTGTTGGGCGGCGTGCTCGTCGAAATCGGCGACCTGCGCCTCGACGCCACGACCAAGGGACGACTCGGCGCACTGCGCGACGTGGTCTCTTCGGGACGAATTCTCGAATCCGCAGTAAATCGAAACGACTAAGAAAAGGAAACTGTGATGACTGAGCTCACCATTAGTGCCAGCGAGATCACTGACGCACTGCGTAAGCACGTGACTGACTTCAACCCGGCCGTCGCGGCCGAGCAGGTCGGACGCGTCGTGGAAGTAGGCGACGGTATCGCGCGCGTGTCGGGCCTACCGTCAGCGAAAGTGAACGAGCTGCTCGAGTTCGCCGACGGCACCGTGGGACTCGCGATGAACCTCGACGAGGAGACCATTGGCGCCGTGGTGCTCGGTTCGGTCGACGGTATCGAAGAAGAGCAGGTCGTCCGCTCGACGGGTCGAATCCTGTCGATGCCCGTGGGTGACGCACTCCTTGGACGCGTCGTGAACGCACTTGGTGAACCCATCGACGGCAAGGGCCCGCTCGTTAATCCCAAGCACCGTCGCATGGAGATCCAAGCGCCGGGCATCACTGGTCGCCAGCCGGTCAGCCAGCCCCTACAGACCGGCATCAAAGCCATCGACGCGATGACCCCCATTGGTCGAGGTCAGCGCGAGCTCATCATTGGTGACCGCAAGACCGGCAAGACCACGGTCGCGATCGACACGATCTTGAACCAAAAGGGTCAAGGGGTGAAGTGCATCTACGTGGCCATTGGTCAAAAGAACTCGTCGGTCGCCCAGACGGTAAAGACCCTCGAGGACTTTGGCGCCTTTGAGTACACGGTGGTCGTCGTTGCCGGCGCCGGTGACCCCGCGCCCTTTAAGTTTCTCGCGCCCTACGCGGGCTGCGCCATTGGTCAGGAATGGATGGAGTCGGGCGAGCACGCGCTCGTCGTCTACGACGACCTCTCGAAGCAGGCCGAGGCGTACCGTCAAATTTCGTTGTTGCTGCGTCGTCCACCGGGTCGCGAGGCCTACCCCGGCGACGTCTTCTACTTACACAGCCGTCTGTTGGAGCGCGCGGCGAAGTTGAGCGACGAACTCGGCGGAGGATCACTTACGGCGCTGCCGATCATTGAGACCAAGGCCGGCGACATCTCGGCGTACATTCCAACGAACGTCATCTCCATCACCGACGGTCAAGTCTTCTTGCAGTCCGACCTCTTCTATTCGGGCGTTCGTCCGGCGATCGACGTGGGTAACTCGGTGTCGCGCGTCGGTGGTGCCGCGCAGATCAAGGCTATGAAGGCAGTAGCTGGAACGTTGAAGATCGACCTCGCGCAGTTTCGCGACCTCGAATCGTTCGCGACCTTTGGCTCGGAACTTGACAAGTCCTCCCAGCAACAACTCGATCGCGGTTACCGCCTGACCGAGCTGTTGAAGCAAGGACTCAACGCGCCCGTTCCAGTAGAAGAGCAAGTGATAGCGATTTACGCCGGTACTCGCGGTTGGTTGGACACGATTCCCGTGGAGGACGTCGTTCGTTTCGAGGCTGAGCTGCTGACGGACTTTCGTGCGAAGCACGCCGATCTGCTGGGCCAGATTCGTGACACCAGCGCGTTGCCCGATACCGACAAGCTCGACGCCGCACTTAAGAGTTTCGTCGACAGTTTCGCGACCAGTAACTAGAGAGCACCGAGAGAGAAAGGAGGCGACATGGCTGGAGGACAGGAAAGAGTTCTACGTCGACGCATCAAGTCGGTGCAGTCCACGCGCAAGATCACCAAGGCCATGGAGCTCATCGCCGCCTCGCAGATCCCTCGGAGCCTCGCGCGCATCATCGCGAATCGTCCCTACCGCGTTGGAATGCAGCGCATCGTCTTAGAAGCCGCGCTCGCTGACCCCGCGGGCGCAAAGCGACTGCTCGCGATGCCCGACAAAGTGGACACCGCCCTCGTACTCGTCGTCACGGGTGACCGAGGACTGTCGGGTCCCTACAACAACGCGTCGCTACGAGCGGGCGAGCGATTGGTAGAGAAACTACAGCGCGAAGGCACTCAAGTGCGCCTCTACTGCGTGGGGAAAAAAGCCGCGGCTTTCTTTCGCTACCGCGGTCTTAGCGTCGAAGAGAACTTCGTTGGCTTCTTGGACCGACCGACGTTCGCCGACGCGCAGGTCATTGCTCGTCATATCGCGGCTCCCTATATAGACGGTGAAGCCCAACAGGTGTTGTTGGTGTCGATGAGGTACCTCTCTGCTGGATCCCAGGCCGTCAACGTGAGTCAACTCTTGCCACTCGTGGTTCCCGAGATGCCCGTCGACGACTCGCCGAAATCGTTAAAGGGTTACACCGAATTCGAACCAGAAGTGGAGAAGTTGCTGTTCTTCCTGGCCCCACGGGCGCTCGAAAGTGAGATCTTCTCGGCACTCTTAGAAGGCGCCGCCGCGTTTCATACCAGTCAGCAGCGTGCGATGGCCGCCGCTACCGACAACGCCGATGAACTCGGCCAGACCTTAACTCGCGTCATGAACCGTGCCCGCCAGGACTCGATCACGACCGAAATCATGGAAATCGTGGGCGGCGCTGAAGCGCTCCGCTCGAGAAAGTGAGAATGAAATGACTATGACTCCTGAAAAGACCAAACTCGAGACAGGACGTGTCGTGGCGATCGCCGGACCGGTGGTGGACGTGGAGTTCCCGCCCCACGCGTTGCCCGAGATCAACCACGCCGTTGAGATGAACATCGAGCTCGACGGTCAGACCATCACGGTCGTCGCTGAAGTAGCCCAACAGATTGGCGAAGGACGCGTTCGCTGCGTGTGCATGAAGCCCACCGACGGTCTCGTGCGTGGCGCCATTGTTCGCCAGAGCGGTAAGGGCATCACGGTGCCCGTGGGTGACGCAGTGCTGGGCCACGTTTTTAACGTGATTGGTGAGTCGCTCGACACCGATGACATTGGTGCCGTCGAGGACCATTGGGAGATCCACCGCAGTGCGCCGGCCTTCGACCAACTCGAGCCGCGCGCGACAATGTTCGAAACCGGTATCAAAGTCGTCGACCTCCTTGCGCCCTACGTTCAAGGTGGCAAGATCGGCCTCTTCGGCGGCGCGGGCGTGGGCAAGACCGTCTTGATCATGGAGATGATCCGTCGTGTCGCCGAGCAGCACGACGGCGTGTCAGTCTTCGCCGGCGTGGGCGAGCGCACGCGTGAAGGAACGGACTTGCTGCTCGAAATGCGCGAGTCGGGCGTGATCGAAAAAACCGCGCTGGTCTATGGCCAGATGGACGAGCCACCTGGGGTGCGCCTTCGCGTGGCCCTGGCCGCACTCACCATGGCCGAGTACTTCCGCGACGTCAAGAACCAGGACGTGTTGTTGTTCATTGACAACATCTTTCGATTCGTACAAGCCGGATCAGAAGTCTCGACGTTGCTCGGGCGCATGCCCTCAGCCGTCGGATACCAACCCACGCTCGCTGACGAGATGGGCGAACTCCAAGAGCGCATCACCTCGACCAGAGGCCACTCGATCACCTCGCTGCAGGCCGTCTACGTCCCCGCGGACGACTACACGGACCCGGCGCCCTTTACGACCTTCACTCACCTTGACGCGACCACTGAGTTGAGTCGCCAGATCGCCGCGCTCGGTATTTACCCGGCCGTTGACCCGTTGACCTCAACGTCGAATATTTTGGCGCCCGAGATTGTCGGCGACCGCCACTACGCGGTCGCTCGCCAAGTCCAACAGATCCTCCAGCGCAACAAGGAACTTCAGGACATCATCGCGATTCTTGGACTCGACGAGCTTTCCGAAGAGGACCGCATTATGGTCACGCGCGCGCGCAAGATTCAGCGATTCTTGTCCCAGCCGATGTTCGTCTCGAAGGTCTTCACGGGCATTGAGGGCATCAACGTGCCGGTGCAAGAGACGATTGAGTCCTTCGAGCATCTCGTCAAGGGCGACCTCGACCACCTTCCCGAGCAGGCGTTCCTTAACGTCGGCGGAGCGTCGGACGTCGAGGCGAAGGCCGCGGAGATGGCCAAGAGCTAATGGCGACGTTGACCGTGGAGATTCTTTCGCCCGAAAAGGCGCTGTGGTCGGGTGAGGCGACGGCTCTTATGGCACGCTCCTCAGAAGGCGACTTCACGATTCTGCCCGAACACGCCGACACTGTGGGCGACATCGTCGCGAGCGTCGTGCGTGTTGAAACCCTCGAGGGCGAGATCGCTTTCGCGGTTCACTCTGGTTACTTCCAGGTGGGCAAGGGAAGTGGCGACGAGGAGACGCTCGCCACGGTGCTCGCTGGCGTCGCGGAACGCACGACGGAGATTGACGTCGTGCGTGCCCAAGCGGCTAAGGATCTAGCCGAAGTGCAACTCGCCGCCGCGACGAAGGGTGAGACGCAGAGCACGATGGAATACCTCGTCGCGCTCGGCGCCCTCGAACGCGCAGAACTGCGACTTCGCGCCGCGACGAAGTAAGGCCTAACGGCCCGACACGTAGTCCAGTAGGTCCTTCTTGTCGTGCTCGAGCTCTTCGACTCGAGCCTTGACGACGTCGCCAATAGAGACGAGACCCACGAGCAGTCCGTTTTCAACGACGGGTACGTGACGAAAACGTCGTTCGGTCATCGTCGTCATCAACTCATTCAGCTCGGTCGACTCAGTGCACACCGAGACGTTTCTACTCATAAGGTCCGAGACCTTTTCCTGAAGTGCGTGTTCGCCGCTAGTCGCCAGGGCTCGGACGACGTCGCGTTCGGAGATGATCCCGACCAGTGGCGGCGTGGCGCCGGTGACGACGAGCGCGCCAATGCCGCGCTCCTTTAGGACCGCGAGAGCGTCGCTGACCGTTCGTTCTTGGGAAATGGTCGCGACCTCGCGGCCCTTGGTTGCTAATAGTTGTGAGACGCGCACCGCGCACCCCCTTCATCAACGCCGTAGCGTAAGAAACCCCCCGGTCTCTAAGGCGGAGGCTACGCCTGGTGCCCCCACAAAGCAACCGACGACAGCGAATTCCTAGAAAGTTCTTACGCTGCCTAGAGACCCGCGGTCGTGAACTCTTGGAGTTTGTCGTGGCGGTGGAACGTTTCAATTGTTCGAATGGTGCCCGA
>DAIQOO010000279.1:0-1314 GCA_036787845.1 Acidimicrobiales bacterium | reverse complement strand
TTACCCAACGCGTTGTGATGACGTCATTTAGATCGCTCACGTGATCACTGTGGAGATGCGTGAGCACCACGCCAGACAGCATCGACGGAAAAAGTCCGGCTTGCGCCAAGCGCATAACGACGCCACGACCACAGTCGAACAAGATATTGGCGGTGCCGGTCTGCACCAGCGTGGCGGGTCCCGCGCGATTGGGATCGGGAATCGGTGAACCCGTACCTAACAACGTAATTTGCACGACGTTTCCTTACGGTTGAGTAAGCACTTGTAACGGCGAGTCATTCTGGCACAAGTACCTTCTGCGGCGAGAACGCGCAATTGAATCGCCCGTCATTGCTTCGCTGTTGTGAAAGCTCCGACCTCCTCGATTCAACAGGACGGCGGCGGCACCATGACGTAAGGCAGAATTGGAATGTTGACAGTGTGATTGAAACCAAAGAATGTGTAGTGCACCGGGAGATACCCAACAGGCGAGTTGGACTGACCTTGTGTGGAAGGGACACAGCGTTGGGTGTAATCAACGACGATCACCCGATTCGCGTGACCACCGAGTGTAAACGAGTGGAAGCGTGTGCCACCTTGGGAGCCAAGACTTCCACTCTTGTAGAAATAAGCGTGGAAGTTGCCGGTAGAAGCACCCGAAACAAAGGGCGCGAACCCGTCGATGGCAACGGACAGCGAGTGAACGTTGTTGATAGTGGCGATGACCTCAACGGTGAACGTGCCCTTTGGTTCCTTCCACATGTATTCCGTTACTGGCCCCGAGAGTGTCGGCGTGAGCGGGGCCGCCACTTGGGTAGTGGTGTGTCGTGCGGGCGAGCCGTTGGACGTCACTACGTACGAACCGTACTGTCCTTGGTAGCCAACGAACAGTGGCTGGTACTTATAGGCGGCGATCAGACCCGCGATGACGATGATGACGACGAGGGCGAGGGCGGCGCTAGCAACCGTGACGAGCCGCCTCCGTGGAGACATGTCAGTAAATTGGGCACGGAAGGTTTTGGGCCGGGGCGGCGACTCCATTGCCGCTGCTCTACCTTGTTCATCCAGGTCAACCGCACTGACACCACTGTCTTGGTCCATTGGCGAAGACTACTTCGAGAACCCTTCGGCCAGCCTTCTGACCAGCCCGTTCGCAGTTGTCCTTCGCTGTTTCGTGGAAGCGACGTCGAGACGAACTACCCGAGATGTATATGCCGTAGCTCTAGGGAGATTGATCTCCATCAGATGAGACTTGATGCGGTCCGTTATCGATTAGCCATCGAGAGAGCACCCTAACCTCGTCGTCGTTGTAGCCGAGTCTCTGGTAAAAACCTG
>DAIQOO010000278.1:0-1314 GCA_036787845.1 Acidimicrobiales bacterium | reverse complement strand
AGCGCGTCGCGCAGAAGTCGTTGCAATTCCCCCACTTCGACGATGAGTTCTTGTTGTTCGTCCGACGAAGCGCCGAGCACGCAGTAGCCGCCGGGACGACTCACCATGTAAAACGTGCGTCCTCGAACGTACGCGCGAAGTGTGGGTAGGGATGAGCGATCTTCGCCTTGTACTCGTACGGTCATTCCACGGACGGGTCGAACGTGGTTCGCCACTTTCTCACCAACGCCGCTCGGCAGTGGGCGTGCGCCCGTCGCCAAGAGACCCGCGTCGCCGCGAAACGTTCCCTCGTCGGTTGTCACTTCGACGTGAACGCCCTTGGTCGCCGCTCGAAGAACACTCTGGCGCAGAACCGTCACGCCCAGTTGTTCATTCGCTGTGGTGAGTAATGACATCGCCAGATCGGGGTCGAGCCACGCGTCCTCGCTGAGATACAGCCCGTCGTGCACCCGTGGGGTGACACCTTGGAACATCGCTTCATCACTCGACCTCGAAACGAGTGTTGGAGTGGCGCCAAAGCCTTTGGCCACGTCGCCAAACTGGCTCACGAGACGCCGATCACTCGCGTCAAAACCGACGAGCAACGTGCCGGTCTCAACGAGATCGAGCGTCAATCCAGTTACCTCGTGTAGTTCTTTGGCGAGTAGGCGCCACGCGCCAACCGCGCCTTGTTGCAGACGGTGGTTCTCCTCTTCACCCGGTGTGATCTCCGCATCGGACGCGACCATTCCCGCCGCCGCCCAGGTAGCCCCGGAACCAGGCGAGGGATCAAAGAGCGTGACGCGCCAACCAGCTCGTGCCAAGCGAAACGCGCTGGTCACGCCAATGACTCCACCCCCAACGATGAGTGCCTCTCGCTTGGTTGCCGTCACGTGACCAGCGTAGGGGGATAAGGCTCGCATCTCCAGTCTGTATAGTTGGCGTGGGTCAGCGTTGTCCCAATTGGAACGCTATGACTAAGAACCTTTACGACCCTTCATTCGAACACGACGCGTGCGGCGTGGGCATGGTCGCGGACCTGACTGGCCACGCGACCAACGCCACAGTGCTCGACGCGTTGACAATTCTCGAAAACCTTGAGCATCGTGGCGCGACGGGCTCGGACGTTGACTCTGGTGACGGCGCGGGGATTCTCGTTCAAATCCCCGACGAATTCATTCGCGAGATCTTCGGCGTGCCGGTCCCTGCACCAGGTGACTACGGCATCGCGAACTGGATGATTCCTCCGTCGCTCGGTATCGCTGGCGTGCGCGACACGGTTGACGAGATCCTTACGCGCCTTGGACTTTCGTCGCTGGCCTGGCGCCCCGTGCC
>DAIQOO010000277.1:0-1314 GCA_036787845.1 Acidimicrobiales bacterium | reverse complement strand
AGCGCGTCGCGCAGAAGTCGTTGCAATTCCCCCACTTCGACGATGAGTTCTTGTTTTTCGTCCGACGAAGCTCCGAGCACGCAGTAGCCGCCGGGACGACTCACCATGTAAAACGTGCGCCCGCGAACGTACGCGCGAAGTGTGGGTAAGGATGAGCGATCTTCGCCATGTACTCGTACGGTCATTCCACGGACGGGTCGAACGTGGTTCGCTACCTTCTCACCAACGCCGCTCGGCAGTGGGCGTGCGCCCGTCGCTAAGAGACCCGCGTCGCCGCGAAAAGTTCCCTCGTCGGTCGTCACTTCGACGTGAGCGCCCTTGGTCGCCGCTCGAAGAACACTCTGGCGTAGAACCGTCACGCCGAGTTGTTCATTCGCGGTGATGAGTAATGACATCGCCAGATCGGGGTCGAGCCACGCGTCCTCGCTGAGATACAGCCCGTCGTGCACCCGTGGGGTGACACCTTGGAACATCGCTTCATCACTCGACCTCGAAACGAGTGTTGGAGTGGCGCCAAAGCCTTTGGCCACGTCGCCAAACTGGCTCACGAGACGCCGATCACTCGCGTCAAAACCGACGAGCAACGTGCCGGTCTCAACGAGATCGAGCGTCAATCCAGTTACCTCGTGTAGTTCTTTGGCGAGTAGGCGCCACGCGCCAACCGCGCCTTGTTGCAGACGGTGGTTCTCCTCTTCACCCGGTGTGATCTCCGCATCGGACGCGACCATTCCCGCCGCCGCCCAGGTAGCCCCGGAACCAGGCGAGGGATCAAAGAGCGTGACGCGCCAACCAGCTCGTGCCAAGCGAAACGCGCTGGTCACGCCAATGACTCCACCCCCAACGATGAGTGCCTCTCGCTTGGTTGCCGTCACGTGACCAGCGTAGGGGGATAAGGCTCGCATCTCCAGTCTGTATAGTTGGCGTGGGTCAGCGTTGTCCCAATTGGAACGCTATGACTAAGAACCTTTACGACCCTTCTTTCGAACACGACGCGTGCGGCGTGGGTATGGTCGCGGACCTGACTGGCCAGGCGACCAACGCCACGGTGCTCGACGCGTTGACAATTCTCGAAAACCTTGAGCATCGTGGCGCGACCGGCTCGGACGTTGACTCTGGTGACGGCGCGGGGATTCTCGTTCAAATGCCCGACGAATTCATTCGCGAGATCTTCGGCGTGTCGGTCCCCGCACGAGGTGACTACGGCATCGCGAACTGGATGATTCCTCCTTCGCTCGGTATCGTTGGCGTGCGCGACACGATTGACGAGATCCTTACGCGCCTTGGACTTTCGTCGCTGGCCTGGCGCCCCGTGCC
>DAIQOO010000276.1:0-1318 GCA_036787845.1 Acidimicrobiales bacterium | reverse complement strand
GCGACAGAATCAATACGGTGGCGGGAGTGGCCAGGACCGTCGTGAACATGGTGCCAGCAATGATCTTGGTGCCCATGGTCGCGATCGTGCCGCCAGTCGCGATCTTCACCACGCCCACGCAGAGTTTGTCGACGGCGCCGAGGAGCACGTCGAGGCTCGCCAAGGTAATCGCACAGCCCACGGTCGCGATTATTAAGCCGCGCAGCGCACGACCGATGCCGCCCGCGTCGTGCTTTAGCGCCGAGAGCGCCATCTGAATAATGAACAACCCGAGACACACGACTGCGGCAATGGACACGACGATGCCCAGGTCGAGCTCGAAATTGGCGCCACTGAGCGAGATCGCCGTCGACGTGGACAACTGTTGCCATAGCCAATTGATTGCGGAGTCGGCGGTGTTCCCAAAGGCCGACGCGACGCTACTGAACACCGAGGTCGTGACGGTGGTGCCCAAGTTGCCAATCGATTTGACAACGAGGCAGAGGGGGTTGAAGTTGTTACACACTAATTAACGGTCCAGTAGTCCACGGCCACGGCGCCGTAGCCGGGGTGCCACGATGCTCCACCGAGGGTGAGTCCGAAGGAGAACGACTCGACTAATGAAGTACGGCCAGGGGTCGTTACCGTGAGCGTCCCGGACACGTCGTAGATCACCATGAGTGGATCTACCGACTCCCACCCCGCGCTCAGGGCCTGCGTCCACGTCGGATTGACTGAGATCACGAGTGCGCTGACGCGCCAGATCGTTCGCGCCGCCGCGTTCGTGGTCCACTGGGTCAGCGTGGGCAGTAGGGCCGGACTCGTCGTGAGTGAATCGGGAAGCATCTTCGCCTGCGCCGTCGCGGGAATTGCGATCATCGTGTTGGGTGCGTTGTTATAACTCGCCCAGGCGAGTAGTTCACTCCTCGTTGACGTGGCGAAATCTATGTCCAAGAGTTCTTGCGTGAAGGCCATTGCGTACATGGCGGGTGACGATGAATCCGCCCCGTCGATCGCTGAAAACGCGACGCCGACGGCGGGTAACGGAAACTTCGCCGCCTCCAACGCGGCCAAACCATCAAGGTTCGAACTCTGAGCCATTGCTTGATTGACGGTCCGCTCTACCGCCGTCTGGGGTGGGGCGATCCGCAGCGGGCGGTACGTCGTCGCCGTACTTTCTGTAGTTGCGGACCGGGTCCGTACAGTCAGTCCCTTGGTCGGTGACGCCGACGAACCCCGCAGCGCGACCAGCGACACCACAACCACGACTGCCACCAGGGCCGAAATCAGTAGCTTCGTGCGCGCAGATCCCCAAACGCTTCGCATTAGCTGAGACTCG